>JBDSHB010000401.1:0-15415 GCA_039918695.1 Nitrospirales bacterium
GCCATTGTGAACAGTGCGACACTCGGGGGATTTAATTTCGGTACCGTGACCACGGACAATATCGAATCAGTGACAGTTTTACGGGGGGCGCAGAGCATGCTGTGGGGTTCCGACGCTGCCGGTGGGGTCGTCGACATCCGAACCAAGCGCGGTACCGGTGATCCGGTTGCCAGAATCTTTTCAGAATATGGGTCCTATAATTCGATTCGAGAGGGAGGGAGTTTTGCCGGACAAATGGGACCGGTAGATTTTACTGCCACCTTGACGCGGTGGGATATGACCAAATTTTCTTCGGTCAATTATCGGCGCGGGGCAACTGAACGGGATGCGTTTCGCAATTGGCAGGCGTCTTCGTTGTTAGGGGTGAAGGGCCCCTGGGACGGACGGTTGGAATTGGCGTTCCGGTGGATCAATAACGATATCGATCTCGATAATCCCAGTACATTCGGCGGTCCCTTCGATGTGTTCAAAGCGAAGTCCACCGGGCAACAATTTATCTATAGCGGGAGTTATCATCAACCGATCACTGACTGGTGGGACCAGAAGATTACTCTCTCGCATGCCCAGGAATCGTTAATCACTCAGGCCGGGGACAACCAACGTAGCATTACCACAGGGTTGGAGAGTACACCTGGAGCGTTTGGTAACTCAGATATTCGAACCAAGAGTAATCGGATTGAATGGCAGAGTAATTTTAAAATTGGAAAGCCTCTTCTTCTGACCGTTGGCTATCAATTCAGAGAACAGCGCGGAGAAAATAAAGGCACGTTTTCTGAAAAAACACTCTCCAGCAATGCCGGTTTTGCGCAGCTTCAATTAAACCTGTTTGACCGGTTTTTTGCTACAGGTGGATTCCGACAGGATTCCTATAATACGTTTGGCGATGCGACGACCTATCGTGTGACGGGGGCGTATCTTCTCAAAGAAACCGGCACGAAACTCCGGACCAGTTATGCCACCGGATTTCGAGCTCCATCGATTAATGAATTATTTTTCCCGAATTTCGGGAACCCGAATCTTAAGCCCGAAAAAAGTCAAAGCTTCGATATCGGGATTGATCAAACATTTTGGGACAATCGCGTCGCCTTGAGTGGAGGGTATTTCTGGAACCGCTATCGGCAACTTATTGTCACGGCGTTTGACCCTGCAGGCTGTGCATCATTATCACCTTTCGGGTTTTGCGCGCAGAATCTCGGGTCTGCGAAAAGTCAGGGTTGGGAGGGTAGCGCGAAGCTGGTCCTGGCTGAAGGGCTTCCATATATGAAGTTGCTGAATCTTCAGGGACAGTATACCTATACAATTACGAGAGACCTGGAGACCGGGGCCCGGCTGCCTCGCTGGCCGGTTCATCAAGGCAGCGTTGTGTTGACCTATCAACCCATCGCTCCTTTGAGTATGACCACTACGTTCCGGTATGTGGGTTCTCGCTTTAACACGACCGGCGATCAACAGCGACTTCCGGATTTTTATCTCATCAATCTTGCGGCCTCTTATGACATTACACCGTCCCTGCAAGGATATGTGCGCGTGGATAATATCCTGAATCGGCATTATGAAGAAGTGCTGTACTTTGGAACGCCGGTACGGTCGGTATTCGGTGGCATTCGAGTGACGTTTGATCTTCCCGTGTCCAAATCTTCTGGTTCTACGGACAACACATGAGCCATCCTAGATTGATCATTGCGGGCACGCATAGCGGAGTTGGCAAAACGACGGTAACATTGGCCCTCCTGTCGGCTTTTCGAGCTCAGGGGCGCACGGTTCAACCGTTTAAAGTCGGTCCGGACTTCATTGATCCAGGGCATCATCAATTAGCTTGCGGACGAGGATCCAGAAATGTGGATGGATGGATGCTCGGACCAGTGGTGAATCGAAGCATTTTTCAAGAGGCGGCCCACGGTGCCGACCTCTCGATTATTGAAGGAATGATGGGGCTGTTTGATGGAAGTTCCCCGGTCAATGCAACGGGAAGTACGGCCGACATGGCTCATCAATTGAATGCGCCCATCCTCCTGGTCGTGGACGGGAGTGCCATGGCCCGCTCGGCAGCCGCGATGGTGTATGGATATGCCAATTTCGACTCGTCGTTGAATGTCGTCGGGGTGATTTTTAATCGTCTGAGCAGTGAAGGCCATTACCTGTTATTAAAGGAGGCCGTAGAAAAGGAAACCCGTATTCCGGTGGTGGGCTATCTCCGAGCTGATTCGGACGTGACCATTCCTGACCGGCATTTGGGATTACGGACGGCTTTGGAAGGTTCGGAGACTGAATTGTATGCCAAGCTCGGACAACTGGCTTCCGCAACCATCGATTTGGTTCGCGTCGAACAGTTAGCTCAGGCCAGTTCTGAAATGCTCGTCACGAATCCTGGTATACCGGCTGAGGACTCCAGGCCGTTGACTCGATCCGTACGAGTCGGGGTAGCTTTTGATCCGGCTTTTTGTTTTTACTATCCGGAGAATCTCCACCTTCTTGAAAAGGCGGGTGGGGAGTTGGTCCGGTTTTCACCCATGAAGGATTCGTCACTTCCCGATGTGGATCTGGTGTATCTGGGAGGAGGGTATCCGGAGATCTACGCGGAGGTGTTACAACGGAACAGCGCCATGCGTCAGTCCATTCAGGCATTTGCGGCAAGGGGCGGAGTGGTCTATGCGGAATGTGGCGGATTGATGTATCTGGCAAAAACCCTCAGAGATTTTGATGGAACTGAGTACGACATGGTCGGAGTGATCCCGGCTGAAACGGCGATGAGCCGGACAACGATGACCTTGGGGTATCGTGAGTTGACTGTGACTCGCGGAGGATTTCTTGGGGACCAGGGAGTGCGGGTTCGTGGACATGAGTTTCACTATTCGACGCTTCATCCCAAGGGAGATCTTGAATATCTCGGTCATCTCAGGGATGCGCAGGGACGGGACCGGGGAGGAGATGGTATTACGGTAGGGAATGTCATCGCCCTGTATACACATTTGCATTTTTCCAGTCACCCTCATGTCCCTGCGGCTTTGGTCGAAGCGGCAAGGAGTGAAGCTGCGATGAGAGGGATTAGGCGATGAGCGATCAAATGCATCAGGCACGCATGGAACGGTTGAAAGCCTCTGTGGATCGACGGATTGCCGCGGCACAGGAAGAAAAGGGTCTATTAATCGTCTATACCGGGGCAGGCAAAGGCAAAACCACTGCGGCATTGGGCATGGCCATTCGATGCCTTGGTCATGGCATGAATGTGGCGGTGGTGCAATTTATCAAAGGGGCCATTGATACCGCAGAGGAGCGCATCCTGAAAAGCTTTGGCAACCAGGTGGTCTTTCTTCGAATGGGTGAAGGGTATACCTGGGAAACCCAGGATCGTGAACGGGATGCACACGTGGCTCAGGAGGCTTGGACAGCCGTAGAAAGAATTCTTCAGGATCCACTGTTTGGCATGGTCATTCTGGACGAACTGAATATCGCGATCCATCATGAATATGTCTCGCTTGAACAAGTCCTGAAGGCGGTGGATCAGCGTCCTCCCGGACTGCATGTGGTCATTACCGGGCGGGGGGCGAAACCTGAGCTCATTGAAGCCGCCGACCTGGTTTCGGAAATGAAGATGATTAAGCATCCCTTTCGCAAAGGCATCAAGGCTCAAAAAGGAGTCGAATTTTGAAACAGACGATCTCTCGATCCCCCGGCGACTTCTCCGTTGAAGAGCGGGAAGCGGTCTATCGTGCTATTTTTGAACGGAGAGATGTTCGCAGGGATTTCCTTTCTGATTCGATTCCCGAGGATATTCTTCAACGATTGTTGTTGGCCTCTCATCATGCGGGTTCCGTGGGATTTATGCAGCCATGGGATTTTTTGGTCATTCGTCACCCCGAGACCAAACAAGCCGTTAAAGACCTCTTTCTTCAGGCAAATGAAGAGGCGGCTCTTCGGTATGAAGGGCCGAAAGCCGATCTGTACCGTGGGCTCAAGCTGGAAGGCATTCAGGAAGCTCCCGTCAATATCTGTGTGACCTGTTCCCGTGATCGGGGTGGCTCATCCGTGTTAGGTCGTGCGACTGCGCCCGAGACCGATTTGTATAGTACATGCTGCGCCATTCAAAACCTCTGGCTTGCGGCACGGGCAGAAGGAATTGGGGTAGGCTGGGTCTCAATTCTGGATTATGATCTCTTAAAGAAGGTCTTAGGCATACCTCAAGACGTTTGGGTCGTTGCCTATTTGTGTGTCGGATATGTGAAGGGTTTTGCTCATCAACCGGATCTTGAAAAAGCAGGATGGCGCAAACGAATGCCACTTGAGGAACTTGTGCATTATGAGAGATGGGGAAAGCGCAGCAGTGATAAATCCGGCCCTTCCGGTCCTGACCCCAAGGCTAATAAGCCTTCTATCGTAACCTTAGAGTCTACGGGGGAATAAGGCGGTGAAGACGGTGACCTCTCCACTTCAGATCGATCTACAACCCAATTGTCTGATTGTCCGGTTTCCGGGGATTTTCGATTGTCTGAGTTGGGCGCCTTGGAATGGTGGGGACGCATCTGCTTCCGGCGTTGCCAATGTACAAGTGGGTCTTAACGGATCTTCCTCTTCGGCCACGCTGGCAGAGGATTTTGGGCTTCTGTTTAAAGCGCATTCTCTCATTCCCGAAGAGACCATCGGATTAATGACCGCCGCCAACGTGAGTGCGTTTACCGACTGTTTTCTCCATTCATCGGGTGCCTGGGTGCATGTCTTCGTGACGGTCGGACTATCGAATGCCCGCTCCGTCCTTGACGATGCCGATGTTGAGCTGGGATATCAATGCCGTTCGTCTGGAACGGTGAATGTTGTGGTGACGACCAATGCCCTTCCGACGATTGCCGGGCGTATCGAAGCGATACATATTGCCTCCTCGGCAAAAACGGCAGCGTTTCGGGATAGCGGTGTAACCAGTCGCAAGTCCGATCATCCGGCCGATTTAACCGGTACCGATTGTCTCGTGGTAGGAGCTAGCGGTGAAATTGAAGAAGATCATTGTGGTCTTCACACGGTCCTTGGGGAAATGATGGGCCGTGCCGTTTATATGTCGGTGTCACAAGGAATCGCCGAATACAGGAGGTCTTAAGCCTTGAGGTCGTTTGACGATTAACGATCCGATGGTGCCACCTTTCTCTTAATCCCTGCTAGATTAAAGAACAAACGACATATTCAACTTTTTTTTGGAGACTTAAACAATGCGGATATCCAAAGTGTATACCCGTACAGGTGATGCGGGGAAAACCCGATTGGCTGGAGGACAGGAAGTCTGGAAAGATTCCGTCCGGGTGGAAGCCTATGGCACGGTGGACGAATTGAATTCCATGCTTGGATTGGCTCGCGTTTCGAATGGACAGGCCGGAACGAATGCTGAGGTGTTCGAGCAAATGGGGAACATCTTGAAGTGGACGCAAAATAAGTTATTTGATCTGGGAGGTATTCTCGCAACAGCTCCGGGAGAATCATTTCCGAATATGCCAACCGTGACCCCGGAGGATGTGGCCCACTTGGAACATCTTATTGATGAGTGCCAAAAGGATCTGGCGCCCTTAAAAGAGTTTATTTTGCCTGGTGGGGGAGAACTTGCCGCCTTGCTGCATGTTGCCCGTACCATCTGTCGGCGTGCTGAACGGCTCTGTGTCACCCTGTCGAAGGAAGAATCAATTGACAAGGAGTTGATCATTTTCCTCAATCGGCTGAGTGACGCGTTGTTTGTGTTTGCGCGATGGGTTACGAAAAAACAGGGAGAAGCCGAATTCCTGTGGGAACGGGAACCGGCAACCTCTCGAAAGACGTAGCATAGGCCTCGTTCGGTTATCGGTATTCAGAGCGTAGGCCGCGAGAATTTCATAGTTGAGGCGAGTAGGAGAAATTTCATGGGTTCTGTCCGTCCATCACCTCAGCGTTCGGTGAGAGATTCGTTCTCTTTGCCGGTACCTGATCCCGGTCCTCGCGTGGCCCAGAAAAAGACCCATGTCTCATCGAAGCTGATCTTTGTCCTTGGAGGGGCACGGTCGGGAAAAAGTACGTTTGCGTTACAACAGGGAAAAGCACAATCTCCACGGGCATTCGTCGCAACCGGAGAGCCGTTCGATCAGGAAATGGCTAGTCGAATACAGAAGCATCAGCGGTCCCGGGGCCGCGGCTGGGCGACCATTGAAATTCCTACCAGGATTTCCGAATGGCTGGCCGAGGAAGGATCAGGCTATTCCAGTATTGTCGTCGATTGTTTAACGCTGTGGCTGAATAATCTCTTGCGAGATAAGGTGCGACCTTCGCAAGTCCCGGCACATGTCAGGGCGTTCCTTCGGTCGGCTCGCGCCTGTCCCGGTCAGGTTGTTGTGGTCAGTAATGAGTTGGGTCTCGGGTTGGTGCCCGGGGATGCGATCAGCCGGTCATTTCGAGATGTGGCGGGCCGGATGAATCAACTGGTTGCGGCTGAAGCTGATGAAGTTTATTTTCTGGTGAGTGGGTTGCCACTCAGACTGAAGTAACCGATGAGCCATACTTCTCGGTTCATTCAGGAAACTCTCACCGCGATTCAACCGGTCTCACCGGCGGGTGTTCGTCGTGCTGAGGTGTTATGGGATCGACTGACGAAACCTCAGGGCAGCCTTGGTCGGCTAGAGTCCTTAGGAACCCAGTATGTCTCGATAACCCAGTCGCTCCCCGTAAAAAATCCGGACGCTATGGTGTTTGTCCTGGCTGCCGATCATGGTGTTGCAAGAGAAGGCGTCAGTGCCTATCCCTCATCAGTCACGGCACAAATGGTCAAAAACTTTTTACAAGGCGGGGCAGCGATCAATGTTCTGGCTCGCCAGATTGGAGCCAAGGTTCGCGTGGTGGATATGGGCGTTCAAGAGGACCTGGGTGCCCCACCCGGTTTGTGGGTGAGAAAGATCGGGATGGGGACCCGAAATCTGTGTGAAGGCCCTGCCATGAGTCGGGAACAAGCCGTTCAAAGTGTGGAAGAAGGTATTCGTCTTGTCCAGGAAGCGTACGATGACGGGATCCGGTTAATCGGAATCGGAGAAATGGGAATTGGCAACACCACGGTCAGCAGCGCCATTACTGCGGTGATGACGCGTCATCCTGTGGCCGACGTGACCGGGAAAGGCACAGGAGTGGATGCGTTGCAATTGGCGAAAAAAATTCAGGTGATTGAGCGAGGCATTCAACAAAATACACCCGACGCTCACGATCCTTTGGATGTGCTGGCGAAGGTCGGGGGATTTGAAATCGGCGGATTGGTGGGGATTCTTGTGGGTGGGGCGGCATGTCGCGTCCCTGTCGTCCTGGATGGGTTTATTACCGGGGCCGCCGCCTTGTTGGCCGTCGCCCTGGAGCCCCATTGCCAGGCCTATATGATTCCTTCCCATGTCTCCGCGGAACCCGGGCATCGTTTGGCTATGGATGCGTTAGGGTTTCGCCCGCTGTTGGATTTGGATCTTCGGCTCGGGGAAGGCACCGGAGCCTGTTTGGCTATTGGAATGCTTCAATCGAGTTTGGCCTGTCTGACGCAAATGGCCACGTTCGAAAGCGCGGGCGTGGATGAGGCTGTAGTCCCCTTCCCGGAATTGGCATGAGGAGTCTATGGGCTTCGTTTTCTTTGGCTTGGCAACTGCTGACAATCATTCCTCTTCCAGGAGGTTCTGGGTCAAAGATCCATTCCGCGGCGTTCGGAGGCTCTCTTCACTGGTTTCCTCTTATTGGATTTCTGCTTGGCGCGAGCCTTGTGATGATCGATCGAGTATTGGGAAGCTTCTTTCCTTCCGTGGTTTTGAATATGGTGATGCTGACTCTCTACGTGCTGGTCACTGGAGGTCTCCATCTTGATGGTTGGGCGGATACGGTTGATGCGCTTTCCGGAGGAAGGAATCCCGAACATCGGCTTACGATTCTCCGGGATTCCCGTATCGGGGCTCTTGGGGCCACAGGGTTGATATTGATTCTTGGGCTTCTCTATGCCGGACTTCTTGCTCTGCCAGCAGGATTTAGAGAGGGCATATTGTTATGTATGCCGGCTATTGGGCGATGGGCGATGGTGATCGGTTGCTGGGGTGTTGTCTATCCACGATCGGAAGGGTTGGCTGCGCAGTTTATTCGGACGGTGACGTGGCGGGATGTTCTGGTGGCCACAACGGTTCTGGGGTTGGGGTTGTGGGGAATGTTCGATGCGGTCACAGCGGCTATGCTGATGATTGTTGTGTGCCTGGTGGTTCGATTTGTCGTCTGGTGGATGTCCAAGAAGTTTGGCGGTATCACGGGAGATGTGTTGGGAGCGATGAACGAGGGGGTCGAAGTGCTCTTTCTCATCTTCGGTCCGGTCCTCCTCGTGTTCTCAGAGTTTGGGGAATAATTAACAGGGCCATTCATGAACGGGAGGCCGATTCAGCATGACACGAACCTATCCTAAACAGTGCGAACGTTGCGGTCGGGCATTTGAATGCGGACTCTCCCGATGTTGGTGTAAGGATGTTCCCGTGAGCGATGCCCAATATGACAGCATTGCGCAACGTTATGATGACTGCGTTTGCCCGACTTGCCTGGCAGAATTGACCGGAAACACGTCTGACCCTTCCGTTTCAAAATTCCCGGGCTAACGGTGGCCGATGATCTGACGGGATTCAAACTCCTGGTGGTGTGCATCGTTGATCTGATGGTAGGCGATCCCCGCTGGTTGCCTCATCCCGTCCGCCTGATGGGGTTCATTATTCACGCGTATGAACGACTGACATTTGAACGAATCTCGAGCCCATGGGCAAAAAGAATGGCCGGGCTAGGATTGGCCGTGGGGGTTCCCCTTGGAGCCTTTTTTGTGACCCAGGGCATCCTGGAATGGGCTGAACTGGTGCATGAACAATTTGGCATGGTGCTATGGGTGGTGCTGGGCTCTACCACGCTTGCCGGTCGGGATTTGTGGGATCATGCCATGCGGGTCCATCGGGCATTGAGAATGGGGTCACTTGTTTCGGCTCGGGTTGAGGTAGGCCGGTTGGTAGGGCGGGATACTGCCGACCTTTCAGAAGAAGAGATTGTTCGGGCGACAGTGGAATCCGTATCTGAAAATACCTCCGATGGCATCGTAGCGCCGCTGATCTATCTCGCGTTGGGAGGACCTGCCTGTGCCATGGCCTATAAAGCCATCAGTACGTTGGACTCGATGGTTGGTTACCGTAACGATCGCTATCGTGACTTTGGCTGGGCATCGGCACGGGCTGATGATCTTGTCAATTGGGTCCCGGCCCGGCTTACGGCGGTGGCAATGATTCTAGCTGCGGCGATTCGATTGGGTACCGGTGGTTCAGCCTGGAAAATTTGTCGGCGGGATGCGCGGTGTCACCCCAGTCCGAATAGTGGGTGGCCCGAAGCGGCCATGGCTGGTGCTCTTGGTGTTCAACTCGGTGGAGGTAATGTGTATGGAGGGGTGCGGGAAGCGCGCGCCAGGTTGGGTGATCCGATCACGACGTGTTCGATGCCACTCATTCCTGTCGCGTTACAAGTCATGGGGATTGCCTATGGGCTACTGTTTATGGGGATCATGGGTTGGGTGATGTGGTGACCCAGCCGGTTGTGCATGGAGGGCAGGTTCATCAGGTCGCGAAGGCGCTCGGACGATCCGTGGACTCCTTTATTGATTTCAGTGCCAGTATTAATCCGTTGGGTCCACCTGCCTCCGTGTTGAGGGCTATGCAGCAAGCCCTACCTGCCTGCGGGCATTATCCCGATCCTTCTGCTGAAGAGTTGCGTATGCGACTGGCCAAAGAGCATGGCATCTCCTCGGACTCGATTGCGTTGGGTAACGGATCGTCTGAATTGATTCGGATTTTACCTCAGGCTCTGTCCCTTCGGCAGGGATATGTGGCAGGTCCTACGTTTATGGAGTATGAGGCATCTCTTTATATAGCGGGTGCGCGCTGTACGCATGTCCTGGCCACCTCCGGGAAAAAGTATGCTCCTCCCATGGAAGAGCTTTCGCTTCTCGTGGACGCTATTCGTTCTTGTTCTCAGAAGGCCGCGCGCAGGGGTGGGGAATCACATACGGCCGTGTTTGTTTGTAATCCGAATAGTCCGACAGGAAGAGTGGTGACAGCCCGATCCCTTCGAACGCTGTATCGGAAAATTGAAGAAGCCGGGCTTTGGATGGTGGTTGACGAGGCCTTTATCGATTTTTGCCCCTCGCATTCCCTGATCAAGGAGATTTCGAACGCCAGACGATTGCTCATTCTCAGAAGTTTTACGAAATTTTATGGAATGCCGGGAATTCGCCTTGGGTACTTGGTGGGGGCGCCGGAGACGGTTGCCACGATCCGTCGTCTCCTCCCTCCGTGGTCGGTCAGCCATTTTGCGCAAGAGGCCGGTATCGCGGCGGTAGGGGATGCCAGGTATCGGCAACGGATTGTGAGATTTATGCACAAGGAACGTCCACGTTTTATGAGACAATTGCGGGCGGTCCCTGGGTTGCGGGTCATTCCCACCTCTGCGAATTTTGTGATGGTGGAGTTACCTTCGACCTGTGTGACAGCCGGTCTTGTTGCACGACTGGCCCGACAAGGGATTCTGGTTCGGGATTGTCAGACATTTTCTGGAATGACTCAGCCGGCACTTCGGCTTGCCATTCGCTACCCACGTGATAATAATAGGATGATTCATGCCCTACAAAACGCCTTGCGGGAGGGCTGCGATTAGGAAACGGTAAACGGAAGGTCAGGCACCTAGAGGCACGTGCGAATCATGTGTGCTATAACATCAATAGGAATCGGGTTCCCGTATCACCAGATCTCTCTGGTCCGGGGATGATCCGCCCTAGGAGCCTGTCGGACTTAGGATAAATCGGCTGCAAAAGTGTCTAAGCGCTCCATATTTCGCCGCTTTCTTGGACCATAGTCCCACTATGGGCCGGCGAAATCGTCAAAGTCTGGCCTCGCTCAGCCGTTTTTTCGCTTTCGATCCCCTAAGTCCGATAGGCTCCTGGTAGATGAGAGGTTTTTCAGATTACAACAATGGATAACTGGCATGTCGACTCAATTTAAAAAGATCATCGGATATCTTCTCGTTGTTTTCCTGGTTATAGGATTTTTTGTGGTGTATCGCTATGTGCAGCCGACAGGGTATCAGCTTCCAGATGATCCTCTTGCGTTGGAAGCCTTGGACTTGGTCAAAAAGCACCGATCCCGGCAAGGCTATACGCTGGACGAAGCGGTTCAGTTAATGGTCGATGATTTGGTAACCAAGGGCATTCCGTTTCGTGAAGGAGATTGGCAGGTGAAGGCTCAGGGGGAAGATAAATATATGGTGCGTAAAATTGTCCGAGAGAAGGGCTCCGTGGAGTGGATCGAGCGGGAATATGCCTGGAGAGTGGATAGTAAGGAAAAATCGATTCGAGTGATCTCGTTAGCCGCCCAACAGTTAATGCCATTTGAGAATTTGCCGCCACTTCCCCATGGCGATCAAATTTCATCCCTTCCGGCCATGATCCTGAAATTACCTGTTTTTAGCAAATTCGAAGCCGGGTCTGCTCACGGCGTTTTCCCCGTCTAAACTCCTCATTATACTTCCCTGTCCGTCTCGGAGTTCTCACGATCTGCGTTGTTGTGATCAGCCAGTGAAAGTTGTTGCGATGCAGGACCCTTCAAGATTGCAGAGTTTTTAAGAGTCTACTCTTCCCGATTATCAGATGTCGGTTGGGCGACGTGGATGATGCCATCAACCACCTGTACCTCATAGCACGGGACGTTCCAGCTCGGGCTAGGGTTTTTTTGGCATACTCCGGTTTTGATATGAAACTTCCATCCGTGCCAGGGGCATTCGACAAAATCTCCCTCTACTGTTCCTTCTCCCAGTGGCCCTCCGGCATGTGGACAGGTATTATCAAGGGCATAGATCTCCCCATTGAGATTAAATAAGGCAATGCCGTGTTCCTGGAGCTCAATGCTTTGACATGTGCCTGGATGGAGATCCTGGATCTTGGCAACCGGATGGAAGTTCAAGGACATGGTCAACTCTCAACGGCCAAAACCCTTAATATATCAACTTCTTCCTCGCGCAACAATAGGCTCATGACGTCTCTTGATTCTCTGGATTGGTCGGTGATATAGGAACAGAGTTTTATCCAACCTGGCGAGGTCCCTAGAGTACGTTCGTATGGAAATGACCCTGCTACTCAATGCTACCTATGAGCCATTGCGAGTCGTGCATTGGCAAAAAGCCATTAATTTGTTGTGGCAAGGAAAAGTCGAAGTCCTTGAGTTTTATGATCGGGATATTCGAGGGGTGTCCATTTCCTTTAAATTGCCGTCCGTGATGCGTCTCCTCAATATGGTCAAACTCCGGTCGAATCATCATGCAGTGAAATTTTCTCGCATCAATATTTTTACACGGGACCGGTATACCTGCCAGTATTGCTATACACGCTTTCGCACCGAAGAATTGACGTTTGATCATGTAGTGCCAATTGCCAAAGGTGGGAAAAAGACCTGGGAGAATATTGTGACGGCCTGTTGGCGATGTAATAACCGGAAAAGCGGGCGTGTTCCGCATGAGGCAGGGATGAAATTACTCAAGGAGCCCGTCAAACCTAAATGGACTCCACGCCTGACGCTCATGATCGGCATTCGTCATGCCCCGGAAAGTTGGCGGGATTATTTATATTGGAATTTAGAATTGGATGCGGATCCATAAGCCTTATTGCTCTCCTGGTGCTCCTTTCCTTCTCGGGAGCTCACGTTTGCGCCTTTTCTGCTGACCGTGTTGCGAGAGGGGGCACGCGATAGAGTACGCGGGTGATACGCGATTTCCTCGGATCAGAGCAAGAGTATCCCTCGATGGGGAGAAGCGTTGCCTTTACGCCTTCCCCACCCATTACTGCAGATTCTCAGCAATCGGAGTGTTGAATAATACGGTTTCCATAGGCAAATACGCCCATGGGCATTTGGAATGCCAGTGTCTTCGTGCCGGTTCAAAAAAGCATGCCCTGAGCCTGTCGAAGGGTCCGTCCTGTCCTGAGGCTTCTCGAAGGGAAGGCCACAGCCATTTTTGCGCGCGGAGCGTACACGGAGTACGTGAGCACGGAAAAATGGCGAGAAAGCCGCTGGCGGCTTTTTTCAACAGGCCCAGTAATGATAGGTTTCCTCACCACGTTCAACCCCATCCGTCCACCTGTCTTGGTAGGGGCAGAGACCAAGTGGGTTTTCCGTTAGGACACTTCGATAAGAGGAATCGGCGCTCGTTCGGCTTGTTTCCTTAAGCCACAATTAATACACCAGAAGACCAGAAGAGACATTCCTGATTCCATGTCGACTTCCCGATCAAGTAACATCGTTCCCTGGCATTTTTCACAGCGATACATAGATGAATCTCCTGTGGTCCTATCGGTCAGGCTTAAGGAGTCATCAGAATCAACATGGTAGAGACTGACAGGCGTTTGGCCAAAAATGAATGAAGACCAAAAAAATGAATGAAGCCTTGGGCACTGATTCTTCAGACGCGCTGACTCGGAGTGTGAATAAAAACTGCATGGTACTGAATGAAGGATTTCCCAAAAAGAGGGGCAATCTACCATAGGCAAAAAGGTAAAAGCTATGGAATGTAAGGGGGCAAGTGAGAATTGGTGAGGCATGGTTTCGCTTTTGACTTATAGCGGAAATGGAGTGAAGATTTAAGCATCATCTGCAGGTTGATGGGTCATGGTTTATCAAAGGTTCTAGGCGGATTCCAGCGAAAGCGTATGAGATGATAATCAAAAACCGGTACCGGGATGGGAGGTCGTGAGTTTGGATCTATTGCCTGATATTCAGCCCCCTGTCCCTGCAGAGCCTGAATGGGCTTCCTGGACGGATGACCAGCTGTTGAATCTCCGGATGTCTGATTTAAAGATCCGTATTTCCGGGACGGAATTGGGTCAATGCGTCCGTCAGTTATATCGCGAAATGAAAAATCAAGGGTTAGTGTTTCGTCCCCACATATGGTTGTCTGACGATTGGTATTCGCCTGATGGCACGCCGGGTCTAGCCGTGCCGTTTTATATGGGGCATCCGCGGTTAGCAAAACTGGAACTCAATCAAATGTTGGAAGTGGAGGGCGGGACCCCGGAATGGTGTATGCGGATTCTTCGACACGAAACGGGCCATGCGATTGAGAATGCCTACCGCTTGCGGCGGCGGCGTACCCGTCAACAGATGTTCGGGCACACCTCGGTTCCGTATCCCGATTGTTATTTGCCAAAGCCCTACAGTAAAAGTTTTGTGTTGCATCTGGATATGTGGTATGCCCAGAGTCATCCGGACGAGGATTTTGCTGAAACCTTTGCCGTCTGGCTCACGCCGCACTCACATTGGCGTGAGCGATATACCGGTTGGCCTGCCCTCAAAAAATTGGAATACATGGACGGGCTCATGAAGGAGTTAGCGGGGGTGACGCCAATTGTGACGACCAGGGAGCAGGTGGATCCCGTTCAGCGTCTTCACAAAACGCTCCGGGAACATTACGAGGGCAAGCGGGAACGGTACGGGCTGGACTACCCGAACTTTTATGATCGGGACTTAAGGCGTCTCTTTTCGGGGGATCCGGATCAATCGGCCAATCCGTCCGCGGAGAATTTCATTAGGAAGTTCAGAAAAGAAGTCCGCCGGAAAGTCGCGGCATGGACGGGAGAGTATCAATATACCATTGATCAAGTTTTGCAAGATATGATGGCACATTGCCGTGAACGGAATTTGCGATTAGCCGTTTCTGAAGAGCAGGCAAAAGTGGACTTTACGATTTTATTGACGGTGCAAACGATGAACTATTTGCATGGCGGACGCCATCGGGTGGTGTTATGAGAAAGCTTCGCGTCATGGCCCTCATGCATCAAGATCTCGTGCCCCCCGATGATGTGGAACATGCCGATTTGGCCGAGGTCGAATGGAAAACCGAATTTGATGTGGTCTCTACCCTACGCGATCTTGGCCATGAAGTGATGGCCGTCGGTGTGAGGGATGATTTAAGCGTCATAGATAATCTGGTCACGGATTGGAAGCCCCACATTGCCTTCAATCTTTTGGAAGAATTCAATGGCAATCCGGAGTTCGATCAAAATGTGGTGTCCTATTTGGAACTCCTGGGAGTTCCTTATACCGGCTGTAATCCCAAGGGGCTCGTGCTTACTCGCGATAAAGGCTGGTCAAAAAAAATTATGGCCTATCATGGCATTCGATGCCCGGAGTTTGTGGTTTATCCTATCGGGCGGGTGATCAAGTGGGCCGAAGAGTTTCCCTTTCCGGTCATTGTCAAATCCATTAGTGAAGAAGCATCCCTCGGTATTTCTCAAGCGTCAATCGTCCATGACGAGGGCAAATTGAAAGAACGTGTTGAATTTGTACATCAGAGTGTGGGCACGAGCGTCATTGTCGAGCGGTATATTGAAGGACGAGAACTA
>JBDSHB010000402.1:0-2858 GCA_039918695.1 Nitrospirales bacterium
CCATTCTGTTTTGTCCTCCACGCTTGACCGGCCTGCACTGGCTACGAGATGGAGGCAGCGTGTCTGGTCGGGGCATTCCTCCCTGAACCGGCAGGTGGAACAGATATCACCGGGCCGTATGAGCCAGATTCTGGCCAGAACCACGGATCGATCTGCCAGCCGGCGCACAATCAGCCACAACAAATCGTTTAATGAACGTTGCTGGGCAATGTCCAACAGCAGGCATTTGAGGGAATCTAAGGTGGTGCCCTCTTGGCATTCTTGATTCAACGTGTTCATGGGTGAAAATTTAAACGAAATTTCGTGTGTGTGCAATAAGTTTTGGATTATCACGAATAATCGTTGTTTTTTGAAATCGTTTAAATTTTAAATTTATTTATAAAACAATAGCTTATGATTTTTTGTGGATTGGCACAGTCATTGAAATACCACGAAAACATGAATGAGATCTTTCACAACACAAGGAGAACGCAGACCATGCCACGATTACAGGCACTCATTTCGGAAATCGCCACAGGCCAGGCTCAACGGTTACTGAAAGGTGTGGAGAGCAAGCTCGGTTTCGCTCCCAACATTATGCGGACAATGGCCAACTCACCGGCTGTCCTTCAGGGCTACCTGGATTTCTCGGGCGCCCTTTCCAAAGGGAGTATTTCCCGAAGCTTCGTGAGCAGATCGCTTTGGCGGTTTCGGAAGTCAATGACTGTCAGTATTGCCTTGCAGCGCACTCAGCGATCGGACGATCGGTCGGGCTGAGCGAAGAGGCTCTCGGGGATAGCCGGAGAGGGTGGTCCCCGAACCCGAAAGAAGCGACCGTCTTGGCCTTTACCCGGAATGTTGTCACGAGCCGTGGGCGGGTCAGCGATGAGGAGGTAGCCAAACTCCGCAAAGCCGGATTCTCAGAAGGGGATATTGTCGAACTTATTGCCAATATCTCTCTGACGCTGTTCACCAACTATTTCAACCACATAGCTGCGACAGAGATAGATTTCCCGGCGGTTTCGGAACTTGAGGCTCGCGTGTGAAACAAATGCATCCCTGATTTGACTTCATCATGTTTCAATCATTTTTTATTTAAGGAGAACGCTCATGAGCACCTCAATCACGATCACGCTTCAAGACAGACTGGAAGACCTGTTTTCGTACATTCGAGATGGTCGAATTTTGAATGCCATCACTGAGTTCTATGCGGAAGATGCCGTTATGCAGGAGAACGCTCTCCCTCTGACCGTTGGCCGCGAAGCCAATTTGGAGCGAGAGAAACAATTTCTCAGCACGGTGAAAGAATGGAAGCGGTTTGATGTCACGGCCAAAGGGGTCGGCGAGGACGTGACGTTTTATGAAACCGTTATGGATTGGGAGGATATGGACGGTACCCCTGTCCATGTGGAGCAGGTCGTGGTGGCCAAATGGCAGGACGGCAAGATCATCCAGGAACGGTATTATCACAACCCTTGAATTCTAACCAGGGAAATTGGAAGAGACCGGCACATTCTATAAAACATGAATTTTCATGAGTGAATGACAAGGAAACCGCCATCATGAAAGGATTCAAAACAATACTCAAACCGTTGATTGGAATTTTAGCGATAGTGCCATTTAGCCTCATTGGTCTGGTGGTGGTAGGCGCGACGGCCTCAAAGTCGGGAGATACGGAAACGGCCACTGTTCAAAATACTTCCGTGAGGAGCAGCTATCCGACCCTCCACAAAACTATCGAGGTGGACGGACTGGAGATCTTTTATCGCGAAGCAGGACCAAAAGATGCGCCAGTGATTCTCTTGCTCCATGGCTTTCCAACATCCTCTCATATGTTCCGCAATTTGATACCGCAGTTGTCGGATCGATTTCACCTCATAGCACCGGACTACCAGGGATATGGCAATAGCTCCATGCCAGCGGTTGATACATTTGACTACAGCTTCGACAACCTTGCAAAGGTGATGGAACATTTCATTCAGAAAGTCGGCTTAAAGAAGTACAGCCTGTACCTGATGGATTATGGAGCTCCGGTGGGATTCCGGCTGGCGGCCAGTCACCCTGAACGAGTTGAGTCTCTCATTATTCAAAATGGCAACGCTTACGTCGGAGGAATCGACAATAATTTCTGGGAGCCGATCAAGGAGTACTGGAAAGATCGAGCTGCCATTAACAAGGGTCTCGACAACGCATTCTGGAAGAACGTGAAGGCTGCGTACAAGCAGTCGAATAAGTCGAATGAGGACGCACTCCGTTTTCTCGTCACCCTGGGCGCGACGCAATGGCAGTATACCAACGGGGTTCGCAACAAGGAGATGATCAGCCCTGACAACTGGCACGTGACCCAGAGTCTGCTGGATCGGCCAGGAAATGAAGCGATTCAACTTCAGCTATTCTATAGCTATGGCTCGAATCCACCGTTGTATCCAAAATGGCAAGCGTATTTGCGTGAACATCAACCACCGACGTTAATCGTCTGGGGCAAGAATGATCAGATCTTTCCTGCCGAAGGCGCACATCCGTACAAACGGGATCTAAAGAACTTTGAGTTTCATTTACTCGACACGGGGCACTTCGCCCTTGAAGAAGACGGAGAAGTCATTGCAGGTCATATACGCCGCTTCTTCGATAAGCAAATAGTGGCCCACCGGTGAACGATCGGCATCATTGAGGAGTTTTGTTCACGTAATATTTATTTCATAACCAAGGAATCAGATCATGACAAAACTATTTGAGCCATTAACCATAGGTTCTCTGACATTGCCCAATCGCATCATCATGGCACCATTAACCCGAATGCGTTCAAAACAGCCGGGAAATGTTCCTTACGAGCTCAATGCAGAATATTATGCGCAGCGTGCTTCAGCCGGTTTGATTAT
>JBDSHB010000403.1:0-2729 GCA_039918695.1 Nitrospirales bacterium
GAGGCCGACTCTCATTCTACTCGGCTTCCAACCGTACCCCTCGATGACACACCTAGCAATCAACTCTTACAGACTACATAGATCTGACTGAATCTCCCAAACGTTCCCCCAGAAACATAATAAGTGCAGAGTCACTCCCCAATGGGTACAATGCATTGGTGTCGCATTGGAAAGCATCCTTCTTGAGAAATGCTCATACACTCCCTTCCTTGTCTGTCGGGCCAGCAAAACCGATACCTCTTGGTGCGCCAATATTTTTAGCTTCCACTAGGATACCTGCTCACGTTTCGCAAGGTTTGGCAATGAACGAATACAGATCACACATGCTTGATTACACCGAATACGTAAAATTGTTCGTGACGCTCTTAGCCATCATCAATCCCTTGGGAGCTATCTCCATGTTCATCGCGCTCACTCCAGGAAAAGAGTTGGCCGCTCGCAAGAAGGTTGGCCAAGGTTGCATCATTCTCCGCGACCCTGATCCTGTTAGTGGCCTTGGTCGCGGGTGAAGGGGTCCTCTCAATTTTCGGGATCAGCGTAAGTTCTTTCAGAGTGGGGGGTGGAATTCTCATTTTACTTATGGCCATTTCCATGCTTCAGGCACAGCTGAGCCTCACGGTGCAAACCAAAGAAGAAGCTGAGGAGTCCGACAGGAAACAGGACATTGCCATCGTCCCCTTATCAACTCCCTTACTGGCGGGACCCGGCTCATTGAGCACAGTCGTGCTTTATGCCGATAAAGGAGCCGCCTGGGGCCATGAAGCCCTTATTGCCCTTGTGATCGTTGCAGTCGGCGCATGCATTTGGGGGGCATTACATTTGGCCCCGTGGATCTCTCAGCGTTTAGGCGTAACGGGCATTAATATTTTCACGCGTATCATGGGCCTTATCCTGGCTGCCATCGCCGTGGAGATTATTGCCAACGGGTTAAAAGGGTTGTTCCCGGCTTTGACCGGATGAGACAAAGAGAGTTCGGTGGGTCTGCATGAATTCGCAATGGACCAAGGGCTACTCGTATTTCCACGCCTCTATCCCGCTCGACTCAACAGGAAATTAATTGTGGATTCCTCGCAATCCACTTCCTCAATTAGAGCCACTTCGCCTTACCGGACCATTTTTTGACCTACATGAAGCTTCCCATGGTTCGGTAGGTGTTGCCGCATATTTTCAAGCTGGGTTTTTCCTTGATTTCGTTTTTGATGGAGGCTCTTCCATTGTCCTATTGTTGTCATTGATCCTTGGTCTGGAAATAGTTCGGTGTATTAACTCTTTAGAGCATCTCATCCCTTGACCCAATGCAAGGCCTCGTCTGCCTGATCTGGTGTAAAATTTTTCAATTGAGTCTGGCGCCCAGGTTCCAATGCGGTTGTTCTCCCCTCCAACCATCCTGGATCTCCCACCACCGCAATCCTTTCATAATCTCGAAGGTTTCGAAGCTGACAGGACATCTCCTCCCATAAGGATTGCCCGTTCACGCCTTCAAAGTTTGTCATATCGCATAAGAAATTCATCGGCCTAACTTCCGGCATCAGATGTTCCAAGTAAAAATTTAGTAACTCATACTCTTCGGGCGACAATTTACTCTCAACCCGTATTCCAATTGTCCCATTTTCACTACCATCTAAGATTCGATACATACATTACCTTTCCCCACGGGGAACAAAGTCGTTACCGACCTATACGGCTCATTTCCCACAGAGGAAAATCCCGTTTCATGGCTTAACATCTTTTTTCACAACACTCCCCTCGCACATCCTTTGCCCGGGAAGTTTTTCACCTACCCTGAAGGAGTTAGCCCGCTAACCTTCTCTCTAGCGAGGTTTATGCCAGGGTAAATCCTCTGAGCAATTCTCTTTTTTTGCAAGGGGTTCTGAGGAAACGGACTAAGTCTGGCAAGATCCTTTGGCCAAAAAGGCTACAGGGAATAGTGGGGAACTGGTGAAGATTGCAACAGCAATTGGCAGAGGGCAGGAATCGGACCCATTAGCCATTCCAAAATTTTATTATGAAGAACCAGGCGGGATTGAGTCATTCGAAGATCGATTCCCCTCAGGACCGGCGAGGATAAAAGAAGAGGGCTGGCATGCCCGTCAGCTTGGGAGATCCATGTGAAATTCCTTTCGGATGAATCCCCGCTTACTACCAGCGGGGATGACGGAGAAAAGAATCATCCTCCGCATGGGTTAACGGGCATATCGCCCACCGCCGTCATGCCCGACGTTTTGTATCGGGCATCCATCTGGTCTGTATCCTCGTCATGTTAATGCAACCAGAAATCCAGTCATGAAACAATCTCTTCCCACAGATCACGCCAATCGGGATTATGTCCTTCAATCAATTGAAGCTTCCATACGCGATTCCATTTCTTGAGTTGTTTTTCCCTGGCAATCGCCACAATCATGTCCGGATGAAGTTCATATTACACCAATCGATGGACATCGTAAGTATTGACAAATCCTTTGACGAATCCGTTTTGGTGCTCCCAGCGTCGCTTGATGAGATGACTGGTCACTCCAATATATAAGGTGCCATGAGGTTTACTGGCCAAAATATAGACGCAAGGGTGCCCGGTCATATCATAAAGATGGATCCCCGCTGACTACCGGCGGGGATGACGGAAAAAAAGGCATACCCTACAGCTTGAATCGGGCATCCATTCCCCCCATGTCATACACGACGTTTTGTATCGGGCATCCATCTGTGAATTTCTTGGATGGATCCACGCTGAC
>JBDSHB010000404.1:0-5952 GCA_039918695.1 Nitrospirales bacterium
AAAACGCCCGCCTCGGCTAACTATCGAAGCCACCATAAAGATTTTGAAATCAACATAAAAGGCTCCGGCCCCTATCGTAAATATTTTATAAGGGATTGGGGTGAATCCGGCAATAAGAATCGCCCAGCCTTCATACCGTTGAAAATACTGATGCACAAGGTCCATGCGATCTTGTCCCAGGAATTTCTTCAAAAGGGGCCGTCCGCCATACCAACCAATGCCATAACCCAAGGCCCCTCCTAGAACTGACCCGACTGTGGCCACCGTGGCAAACCACCAGGCATTCACAGGACTGCCAAGCGTCATGGCAATTAACAACACATCAGGAGGGAGAGGGAAGAAAGAGGATTCGGCTAAGGCCAAGCAAAAGAGGGCAGGGACTCCGTAAGGCGAATCTGCCCAGGAGAGCATCCAGTCATATAATTGTTTAATCAAGTCCATGCCGATGGAACCAGGAATTTATAAAGAATGATTACCAAAAAGGGCTAGAGGCTTTTCATACCCTTTTGATTTTCGTCAATTTCCGAACAGATGAAACATGAGTTACTTTTGGGGGTGAAAGAGTTTTCACCCAACTCTTTAGCGCATTGAGCGCCACGTAATCGGTTAAATCTAAGTGCAGAGGAGTGACTGAAACCAGGTTCTTTTCCACCGCATCATGGTCGGAAGGCTTTTTTCTGGCCCACGATTGTCGTTCCCCAGCGATCCAGAAATAGGACCCTCCCCTTGGGTCAATTTTTTCCACCACTGGCTTATGATACCTTCGTTGACTCAAACTCGTGAACTGTAGGCCGGCAATCGCTTCCATTTTTGAGCCAGGGACATTCACATTGAGGATCGTCCCTTCCGGCAAACCAGATTTCAAAATCCGCTCTGCCAGTTGGACCGCATAATGGGCAGCTATCGTATAGGATGCTTGTGGGCAATCTTCTAAGGACACCGCCAGGGAGGGTATTCCGTGGAGCATGCCTTCCAACGCGCCTGCCACCGTACCGGAATTGGTGACGTCATCTCCCAGATTCCACCCCTTATTAATTCCAGAGACCACGAGCACAGGCACGGTCGTTTCTAGAAGCTTGCAAATCGCCAAAGTGACACAATCTGCTGGGGTCCCATTCACGGCATACGACCGCGGCCGAATTTGCCGAATCCGCAAGGGCTTATGCAGCGTCATCGCTCGCCCTACTGCATTCTGTGTTTTCTCTGGAGCGACGACCCACACCTGTCCCAATGCTTTCATGGCGTTGGCAAGGGCACGAATGCCAGGCGCATCAATGCCATCATCATTGGTTACGAGAATTCGTCCTGGTTTCGCAGAAGTCATGTTGTCTTGGAATTTGGGAATGATACAGAAAGGCCCGCCCCAATTTCTTTGGGACGGGCCTTAGAATTTACTCAATTGTTGGACAATTGAGTTAAATGCTTTTCATAAATTCTGCAACGGCCGCCGGATCTGCCACTCCCATAATTGCTGAAGGAGGAACAGTATTAGATTTTTTCCCAGTCAGCCCACATTCCACTTCATCCGTAATCATTTCCACTGGCATGGACATTCCCCCATAGACATGTGGACCAGCAACAATTTTTGCATTGGAGAATCCATAAATTGCCGTAGCCACATCTTTAGCCAACCATCCAACATAATTAAACTCGGGAATAACTATAAGCTTGGCTTTAGCACACAGCTTCCTCAGTTCATTTGTTGGGAAAGGTCGTAAGGAACGAATCTTGATCAATCCAGCCTTAATACCTTTTTCCTTACATTGGCGAACTGCTTCGCGGGATTGGGCGGCTGCACTCCCCGAAGCAACAAGGAGAACATCTGCGTCGTCCACATCCTGAGCTTCTAGTAATCCATCCATATATTGCTCAATATATTTCCTTGATCGCTCAACACCAGCCCATACTTCCTGCTGCCACACTGCGTGAATATTGTAGGCCATAAAATTTGATTTTTGGACCGGAGCATCACGTGACAAACGAGCGGGAGGATTTTCCGCGTCTAAAACCGGCACGGACCCTCGGTAAGGATCTCGAGGTGGTAACTTGATCCCCTTATCCGGCATCGAACAGTACCCTCGAGCATGAGTCACAAAAAAACCATCACAACAGACTCCTACCGGGAGCGTCACATCATTCTTTTCGCTGATAATAAAAGCCTTCATAATAAAATCGAAAAGGTCCTGTTGATTTTCAGCATGAAAGACCAACATTCCGCTGTTCAAAAGATAGGCAATTTCAATATTATCGGGCTGAATAGCCAGGGGAGCATTGACCACCCTGCATGTAAACATGCAAACGGCAGGAAGACGGTGACCGGCCCATGAGACGATTGGCTCAAGACCTCGTAATGTTCCAGGACCAGCTGTGGCTGTAAAGGCGCGAACCCCTGCACGCGAGGCCCCAGCAATTGCCGACATGACGCCATATTCTTCTTCGCCTCGATAAAATTCCTTCACATACCCTTCCCCATACAAAACACCAATTAATTGCAATGTTTCACTTTGTGGGGTTATGGGATAGGCAACGGACATATCCACATTTGATCGCCTCACCGCTTCTTTTGCACATTCACTCCCGGTAATAAATTCCCGTTCACGAGGAGCTTCATGAAACATATATTCCGGGGAGACAACTCGCTGGCGTTTGGCATCTCCATGAGGGTCTTTTCTTCCCTTATCAACAGATGGTGTTTCTGGAACGCTGGTAATTGGATCACCTTGGGGATTTGTTTTAACTTCTGATTCAAGGGCTTCGCTCATTGTTTGACCCCCTCATTACTTAATTGAAATTTCGCAAATATAATCATGCTTCTTTTTGCATATGTTCGGCTTTATGGCCAAACGCGGCGGCGTTTCCATCAACAGGGCTTTCAATACTGAAATCCAGAGGATTGGTGTGTGTCTTGCCACCATGAACCTTAGATTGTAGTCCGGTAAAACGAACATTATTGCCATCTTGCGGCAATTTTATCCCCATTTCCTCTCTTACCCGCTTAAAAACTGCCGCCACCCTTCTAATCTTTGTGGCATCAGAATCTCGAACCGTGAACATGGCATCCTCATGTCCTTGTTCCGCGCAAATAGCCGAGGTCCAGCAATTGGTTCCAGCTCGAATCATCTTGAGGGTCAGATTGGCATAGTGACAATGCACCCCGATAAAGATACAGGCTTCAATCTTATTCCCCCATATTGTCAGATTGGGATGATTCGGATTGATAACTTCTTCCGGTTCAACCTTAGGGTACTTGGGGCGATAATCAGGCATGGGAATAACGAGTACATCTGGCAATTGGGCTGCCAGCTCTAATACAGCCTTAGCCTTATCCGCCGCATGTTCATTCCAATTCCATAGAACCAACGGACCAGGGAAAATGGTTGCATTCTTGCGAGTTAACATCGTACGCGCCATGGCTTCCATCGCCAGCTCTTCCGCAACAACATGGCCAAATTTCAGACCATATCCTTCGTCAGGCGTCAGTACGCCAAGTTCCGCAGCCGATGGAGGATGGAAACCTTGTGGCCCTGGAGCCACGATTGCTTCTTCTAGCTCTTTCGTTAATTCCACGTTGGACTCCGATTGATGAGTATGAAATGACTGAAGAATGAAAAGACTTTGTTGGATTATCCTCTTAACGGACTAGCAAGGACCGCCTTGGTATTTTTTTCCAAGTAGGAAATATTTTCAGTGAGTGCCGCATCCCCAATTTGATCGATCATTTCAATTTTAATGGCATGATGCTTGGCCATATTGTCACACACCCATACGCATTGTGCGCAACCCTTACACCGATCGACGGCTACATAGGCCGATCCATACTTTAATCCCCTGTCCTTTCCAGCTTCCGTATCATACTGGATCGTATTGGCTTCCGGACAGAACTGTGTGCACAACTTACAGCTGGTTGCAGCACAAATATCTATATCTATATTTGCAACAAGATACATCGCTATCCCCTTTCAAATTTCCTCTTATTTTTCTCTTTTTTTTAGACCGAAGCCTTTCCTGCTTTAGTTGCTGCACTAGTTGTTTGGTCCGCCATTGAGGAAGCTCCCAATGTCCATCCATTATCGACGGCGTAATCCCAACCAGCCTTTACCACCGCTAAGTTTTTCTCAATCAATTCTGCTTTTTTCTTAAACTTTCTTTCCACCACACTATCCAATGCGGCCGTTCCACCTGACACCACAAAGCCCTTTCCGAGAAATCGATCTTTCACAGCCTCACCCGTAGCCTCTAAAGTTGAAAGTCCCGTAATTGCGCCAATTGCTCCAACCATAGCCATATTTGTGGCCAAATCGATTCCCGCCACATCTAACGACATCTGGGTAGCTGGGAGGTAATATATTTTGGCATCTAGGTCTTTCAATTCCGCAGCTTGATCCGGCTCAAGTTTCATAGGTGTATTGCTATTAATAAGAACGACTCCCTCCTTTTTTAACCCAAAATAAAAAGGATTGGTGTAACTCTTTCCATGGGTGATGCACTGTGGATGGAAGATCATGAGGATGTGGGGAAATGTAATTTCTCCAATTTCATAAATTGGCTCATTTGAGACGCGCACATAACTTTCTACTGGAGCCATTCGCTTTTCAGACCCATAAAACGGAACGATGGTGCTCTCCCCTCCGGCATTAATGACTGCCGTGCTAAAAATGTGGGATGCAGTCACCACGCCCTGGCCACCAACACCTGCCATACGAATGTTATAACGAATAGCCATTTTCAACCTCCATTTTCATACCTTTAAGAGCATCCAAACCAAGCACGCAAACTGCGGGGGAGACAACTACCCTTTTGTTACTGCAGCTGCAGGCTTCGGGAGATATTCTTTGTACCCGTACAATTCCCCTAAATACTGCTTGGCTTCGTCTGTAAGATATTCAGAAAATGCATAACGATCATTCTCAACATCCTTGGCATCTTCCATCACTTTATCTGTTGGAATCGCATATTCAATATTACAGGAGGTATAGGCCTGGATATACGTTGGGCCCACTTCTCGAGCAATCAAGACCGCCTTTTTAATGACACTTTCTACTCTTCTTGGGTTGTTGGGAACCACTGTCGCCACATACGCACACCCTGCAACCTTGGCCATGCCTAACATATCCATCTTTTCAAATTTCTTCCCCAAAGGCGCCATCTTCAAAACTTGGCCCTTGTTGGTCATTCCGCTTTCTTGACCACCCGTATTCCCATATACTTCGTTGTCCAACATGATAGTTGTAAATTTTTCTTTTCGAAACCAGGAATGTAAAGTTTGAGCAAAGCCAATGTCTGCCATTCCCCCGTCACCCGCCATCACTACAACATCTTTGGGACGATCTCCAAATCTCAAGCGAAGTCCGCGTGATAACCCACTGGCCACCCCATTTTGATCGCCGTAATTTCCATAGACGAAAGGAATCGCTGCCTGAGAAATGGCTAGTCGACCGCATCCTGCGGTCCCGACGGTAATAGTATCTTCCGGGTTCGGGAATGCAATGATAGCCAATCGGATAAACAACGTCATCGCACACCCTGCACACATAGGATGTTCCTCTAAGATCTCTTTAAACGTTCCCACTTGCGACACCGAGGTCTTTTTTCCAAATGGACCATGCTCAACCATATCTCTATATTCTTTTGGCATAAACTTTCCGAAACCTGGCGTGAATTTTACGTAATCGAGACTCATATCGGGCCTCCTCCTTGGTTAAAAGCAAAAGCAACCATCATTATCTTTAAGAACCAACTTCCTGCTAGGTAAAATAACCCAGCAAAACAACAAACTAACAAAGGAAATAAATTATTGTCAATTTATCCGTTAGATTTAAATTTCCAATCAATTTCTCAAGAATATCCTGAGCGTTTCCTAAATATTCCCCACAAACAAAAATTCCTCAATATCTTCAATGTTAATTTATGCAATTGATTTAGGGAATTCAACACAAAAGAAGGCCCACCATC
>JBDSHB010000405.1:0-4153 GCA_039918695.1 Nitrospirales bacterium
GGATTCAATAAAGTCATTTTGATTGGAAATCTGACCAGAGATCCTGAGCTTCGGTATACACCCAGCGGCACACCTGTGGTTAATTTCCCGTTAGCGGTGAATCGCCGATACCGTCAGGGCGATGAGCCAAAAGAAGAGGTCTGTTATGTTGATATTGTCGTGTTTGGGCGACAAGCCGAACATTGTGGGCAGTACCTCAATAAAGGTGACGGGGCCATCGTTGATGGTCGCCTACAGCAACGTCGATGGGAAACAGACGACGGGCAAAAGCGAAGCAAACATGAAGTGGTTGCTCAAACAGTAACGTTCTTGCCGAAAAAGTCCAACTCCGGTAGCTCTGGGTCAGGAGTGTCTGAGGAGTCTACCTATGATTCGGAAGAGTATTATCCTGACCCCATGCCCTAATTTTTAGCCGAGGAGAGGTTTCTGTGGAAAAAGGACGATTGTTTCAGCGGAAAAGAGTGTGCCGCTTTTGCTTTGATAAAACACCATTGGATTACAAGGATGCAAATCTATTGAGGAATTTCCTCACGGAACGCGGACGCATTATTCCTCGTCGGACATCGGGAAATTGCTTGCGGCATCAAAGAAAATTAACCCAAGCAATTAAGCGTGCCAGGCATGTTGCTATCCTTTCATTTGCAGAAGAACACTGAGGTCATCAGTTTTCTTCGATATGGGGCAGTAGGGTAGAATGGCGTGGTTGTGATATGTCGATAATCATCAATCTACTTGATGCCCCCTCAGCAGGGCTTCAAATTCATCATGAGGTTGAGCCATCGGCCTTATTATTCTCCAATGATGAGGGAAGCCCTATTGGGAACTTAAGTTGTCATGGAGAACTATTTCTGACTGGCGAGCGGTCGGCATATTTTCAAGGGAAAATTATTGGAAGGATGGCCAGGGAGTGTGTTCGTTGCCTGGATCAATTTGAGGAAGACCTGTCAATATCGTGCGAGGTTGAATTTAAAAAAGCTGTGAAAGCGGTGAATGTGATTGTGCCGCACCGGGATAAAGGCAAAGGGGTAAAGGAGAGCGATAAACCCGTTGATGAGGATGCGACCGAAGAGGATGTTTACCCTATTTCAGGAAATGAAATCGACCTTCTTCCAGCTATTCGAGAGCAAGTCATTCTTGCTAGCCCTCTCCAATCCTTGTGCAATGAAAATTGCCTCGGGTTGTGCCAGGTATGTGGGAATAATTTAAATGATGGCCTTTGTGGGTGTTGTACCCCAGTTACAGACTCAGAACCGGTGCCAAATTTCCAGCAAACAATATCAAAAAAAAATACATCTAAGCGCTCCTCCGCTTCCGTTCGAAGGGGATCGTGAAGGCATCAGTCACCTCTTAATTGAAAAGTTGGACTATTATGGCAAATCCCAAACACAAAATTTCTAAAGCCCGCAGGGATAAACGGCGATCCCATCTCAAGCTCACCCCGCCAAATTTGTCTACGTGCCCTCAATGTCATGAGCCCAAGCGATCTCATACGACATGTTTGAATTGTGGAACCTATAAGGGGATCGCCATTATTTCGGTTGAAGAGGGATAAACGGCATTTTTCTACCAGACCCAGTCATCTTTTAACACCAAACCCATGAAAATAGCCGTGGACGCGATGGGGGGGGATCATGGATTATCTCCCAATGTCGAAGGAGCCATACAGGCTACAAGGGAATCCTCTCTCTCGATTATCCTGGTCGGAGACGAACCCTCTCTCCAAGCTCATCTGGACAAACTCGGCGGTACCAAAGCCGGCATTGAGATTTTTCATGCGCCACAAGTCGTGGATATGCATGAATCTCCAGCGATGATTGCCAGAAAAAAACGAGATTCTTCCATATGGAAAGCTACAGAATTAGTTAAAAATAAACATGCTGATGCGTTGGTGTCTGCAGGGAATACTGGTGCCACCATGGTGTCAGCGTTTTTTCTTTTGGGATTGATTCAAGGGGTTGAACGACCCGCAATCGCAGCGACATTGCCGACTCGCCAGGGCAAGGCAATCATGTTGGATGTTGGCGCCACTGTTGATTGTACGGCCAGACAACTCTTCCAGTTTGGAATCATGGGGCATGAATATGGTAGGCATCTCCTAGGAAATGATCGTCCAAGGGTAGGTCTGTTGAGTATTGGGGAAGAAGATACAAAAGGGAATGAAGTCACAAAAGAAACCTTTAAATTATTGAAGGATAGCCCCATTAATTTCATTGGTAATGTTGAAGGGCGGGATGTCTATAGTGGGAATGCCGATGTCATTGTGACGGATGGGTTTATTGGAAATGTGGCCTTGAAAATTTCTGAAGGGTTGGCGGATGCGATAAAAAAAATGCTGATGAAAGAAATTGCCCAGTCAGCTCTTGGTCGGCTTTCCTATCTGTTTGTGGCCGGACCCCTCCTGCGGTTACGGCGAAAAACGGATTATGCCGAGTTCGGCGGAGCTCCTCTTTTGGGGGTTGAAGGTATCAGTATGATCTGTCATGGTCGCTCCTCATCGAAGGCGATAAAAAATGCTATTCTTCGAGCCCAGGCTTTGGCAGAAGGTGGTTTGATTGAGGCAATCCGAGGGGACATTGCGCATGGGTGCAGGTAAATTCAAAGCGGTGTCTCAAGTATGAATAGCGTAATTCTAGGGACAGGGGCCTATGTTCCCAAGCGAGTCTTGACCAATGCGGATTTAGAGCGCATGGTTGACACCTCGGATACCTGGATTATTGAACGAACAGGGATCAGGGAGCGCCGGGTGGTTGAGCCAGGACAGGCCTGTTCCGATTTAGCTGTTGAGGCGGCTCAGCGAGCGTTAATTGCTGCTGATGTGGCGGCATCGAAGATCGACCTGATCCTTTTAGCCACCTGTACGGGGGATTCTCCTCTTCCTTCCACAGCCTGTCTCATCCAACATCGGTTAGGGGCAACTCGTGCAGCGGCTTGCGATATTTCCGCCGCCTGTTGCGGGTTTATCTATGCGTTGGCTATTGCAGATGCCTATGTGAAAAATGGTATGCGGTACGTATTGGTCATTGGTTCCGAAGTCATGTCAGCGATTACCGATTGGACCGATCGCAATACGTGCGTCTTATTTGGCGACGGGGCTGGGGCGGTGGTGGTAGGTCAAGGCACTGAAGGTTCGGGGATCCTTTCCACGCATTTGCATGCCAATGGCGGGCTTTCGGATATGATTCAGGTGCCTGGAGGCGGATCGCGGGAACCGGCCTCCAAAGAGGTTCTTGAAGAAAAACGATGTTTTATAAAAATGAAGGGTAATGAAACATTTAAAATTGCCGTCAAATCAATGGAAGAGGCCACCAAAGAGGCATTAGACGCCAATAAATTAGAAATGGACGATATAGATCTCTTCATTCCTCATCAGGCTAATATGCGGATTTTGAATGCCGTGGGCCAGCGATTGGGGTTGGCTCGAGAAAAGTTGATGATAAATTTAGATCGATTTGGTAATACCTCTGCAGCATCGATTCCGTTGGCGCTTGATCAAGCTGTCCAGGAGGGGAGAATTCATAAAGGGAGTGTGGTGCTGTTGGCAGCATTTGGTGCAGGTCTGACCTGGGCTTCAACTGTAATTCGTTGGTAATGTGACTGCCGGCGGGTGTCTCTTTCCTGAATGAGATCATTGCTACAAAAGCAGGGAAAGAATCTGAGGCTTCCAACAAGAGCAAACCAAAAGATTTGAAAGGTTTAAAGAGAGGGGAATTATGTCTGGAACGACCTCATGGGGTGAAAATGATTGGGCGCTGATTCTTGGAGCTTCTAGCGGTTTCGGAGAGGCGGCAGCATTGGAGTTGGCCAATTTAGGGTTGAATATCTGTGGGGTGCATCTTGATCGAAAATCAACACAGCCGAAAGCCGAGCGTATTGCTTCCCAGATTCGTTCACTCGGACGAGAGGTTCTGTTCTTTAACGTCAATGCAGCCGATCCTGACAAGCGGGCCGACATTTTGAAAGCGCTGAAGCAACGTGCGGAAGAATCGGGGAAGCCTGTTTGTGTGCGGGTGTTGTTGCATTCGTTAGCTTTTGGGACACTGAAGCCGTATATTGCGGAATCCCCTGCAGAGGCCATTAATAAAGCGCAGATGGATATGACGTTGGACGTCATGGCCAACAGTCTGGTGTATTGGACCCAGGATTTAGTGGCACA
>JBDSHB010000406.1:0-3902 GCA_039918695.1 Nitrospirales bacterium
AGATTATTCTGTCCTGACATGCCGAGAAATGTTACACATTTTAGCCACGAAAGAGAACACTGAATGCAGTGAGGAAGCCGGATTGGAAAAAAATCCCTCTCCCTTGAGAAGAGCAAATCAGATAAGAGAGAATAGCTGAAGGCCAGACCCTCCACTTTATCTCTGATTTGGTTCAAGGACGACGACGACACCCCTGTATTTACTTATAAATCAAGATAATTTCCTAGGAATTGACTGTGCTGTGCTGAAAGATCATTACGAAGTATGTTCGAAAAACGCGTGATATAGCGAGAACGGAAATTCACTCCATGGCCCTTGTTCCTTGCCCTGAATGTCACAAAGAGGTCTCGACCGAAGCTCGGGCATGTCCGCAATGCGCTTTCCCTTCTCCTGGGAAACATGCATTGGAAGAGGAGCGTGCAGCCGGACTACCTACCTGTCCACAATGTCACGGGCTGGTCTCACCGGATGCCGCCACCTGCCCATATTGCCGCGTGTCACTAAAAGGAGAACAGGCGCAGCAGGAGGACAATGGGGAATCAATCCAGGAAACACTGGTCTGTCCACACTGTCGAGCATCCTATATCCATACCAGAAAAGTTCCTCAATCTGTGAGGGCAGATGCCAAGTCACCAGCTATGACACCCTCAGTCACACCAGGGAAACGGTTAGCCCCAAAAGGCCCACGAGACAGTCACGTGGAATCTCTCCGAAAAACCACAGCACTTCTAGGACCCCGACGACCCTCTGTATTGTGGCAAGACCCATCGGGGTCCCAGAAAATCGCTCCCCCCCGTTTTCCGCGTAGCAAAAGAAATTCGATCCTCATAGGTCTCATCCTCCTGGTGATTGTGACCATATCCGTGGTGTTCGGGGCCATTTGGCAACTCAATGGACTCAATCCCCTGGAAACCATCTTTTCCTGGCGAATGTAACTCCACCGAATTTCCCTTTTCGCAATACTTCATCAATATCCTCATCCCCGGCTCACATTCGTTCCTTTCATGGAGGTCCCGCGGAAACACGGAAAAAGAGATTGTGCCTGTCAATCAGAGAAGGAGGCGGAAGGCGAAAACAACCCGATCAGCGATTATCCGCCAGGAAGAAGAGAGGCGGCCGCAGTGGGTCCTGCGATATTGGAAAACATGAGGGAGGCACTGACGGCCCAGTCGATAAACGGCCCGGGGTACACACCCAACACCACAGTTCCGGCAATCCCCACGAACACCGCAACTTTGATCGGCATGGATGCACGAATTGGCGAAGGATCAGTGGGTTCGTTGATGTACATCTTTTTGACGACAATCAGATAGTAGTACATGGAGATGACGATATTGATGAGTCCCACAATCAGAAGCGTATACAGCTCTTCTTTCATTGCTGCAATAAATAAATAAATTTTCCCGATAAACCCGGCAAGCGGAGGAACTCCAGCCAGCGATAACAGGAAAAGCAACATGGCCGCCGCTAAAAACGGGGAGCGTCGATTCAGACCATTATAATCTTCAATTTCGTCGCTTTTTATAACCCGACTCACGGCAATGATGACCGCAAACGCTCCCAAATTGGCAAAAAGGTACGTCAGAAGAAAAAACATAATCGCATCGCTGCCTTGTTTCGTCCCTGCGGCTAATCCGATCATGATATTTCCAATTTGTGCAATGCCGGAATAGGCCAACAGTCGCTTAATATTCTTTTGGGCAATGGCCACGATATTGCCGTAGGTCATCGAGAAAATGGATGCGACAACAAATAACAACGCCCACATCGGCTTGAAGGAAGCAAGAGACACGTAAAACATCCTGATAAGGATCGCCAATGCTGCGGCCTTTGGTGCAATGGAGAGGAAGGCCGTCACAGGAGTCGGCGCGCCTTGGTAGGTATCAGGGATCCAGGCATGAAAAGGGACTGCACCGATCTTGAATCCCAGGGCGGCAAAAATCAAAATGTAGCCAATCGCCAACCCATAACTTCCAGGGGTGCTGGTCATTTCAGAGAAAATCAAGGTCCCGGTTTCGCCATAGACCAAACTGATGCCATAGGCTAATAGTCCGGCCGTAAATACCCCTAAAATAAAAAACTTGAGGCCGGCTTCCGATGAGCGTTGGTCATCTCTGAGGTAGGCGACCAGCACATAAAATCCAAAAGTTGAAAATTCCAGGGTCACAAAGACGGAGAGAAGATCATTCGATGAAACCATAAACATCATGCCGAGGGCCGACATCACGACCATGACGTAATACTCTCCACGGAAAAACTTGAAGTCCTGCACGTAATCCATCGACATAAACAGAACAAGGACGGTGGCGCCCACAATAATGAGCTTAAAGACGATGGCCATCCGGTCCAGCACGAACATATTTTTAAACAAGGCGCCTGTGGTACCGGCTTGGTCAAATCCCAATAGAATCAAACCGGTGACCGCCAACCCCGCAATACTCAGGTGGGCCAATTGTTGGTGGGTCATTCGCTTCAGCGAAAAGTCCAGTGAAAGGAGGAGGCTCAACCACAACGTGAGAAAGATCTCAGGCAGAAGCAGGAGCAGATCAGCGGCGGAAAGGTCAAGTTGAAAGATCATTGCAAGGATTCAGACAGTAATCAGAAGGTTCAATCTAATATCGTTTAGGGTAAAAGGCCTTGTGTGTTTTGGGTAATGAGTGGGGCCACATGGTTAATCCGATCGATCATGGGTTCCACCGTTGACCGTACCACTTCATAAAAATGCTCTGGGAAAATCCCAAGGGTAATGCTACAGACTATTAAAAGTAGCAATGGCATGCGATCCACCCAATGTCTGGCATCGGTGGCATGGGCATATTCAGGATCTAATTTTCCGTAAAACAGCCCTCGCATCATTTTGAACATATACGCAAGAGTCAGGACGATGCCGAGCACCGCCACGACGACTTGGAAGGGATATTTATCCCAACTCCCGACAATAATCATTATTTCTGCAATAAAATTGATCGTGCCCGGCATGCCGATTGAGGCCATACAGCCGACGATAAATGCCCCGGCAATAAATGGCATCTTTTCAACGAGACCTCCTAAAGATGGGATGTCTCTTGAATGGGTTTGGTCATACACCCAGCCAGCCATGGCAAACAACATGCTGGTTGCCAGAGCATGGGCAAACATATAAATAACGGCGCCGGAGAGACTGATGTAGCTCAATGAGGCCATGCCAAGGAATATATAGCCCATATGGCTGGAACTGGAATAACCAATGACGTATTTGGTGTCTTTGGCGAAATAGGACACCAGTCCACCATAGACGATGGAAAAAACACAGAGGACAGCCGCCACCCACATCCACTCCCGCGTCGCATCAGGCAGGATTTCAAAGGCCACACGAATAATGGAAAAATGCCCGAGCTTCATTAACACACCGGCATGCAGCATGCTGGTCGCTGCCGGGGCAGCGGCATGCCCGACGGGTGACCAGGAATGCAACGGCCATATCGGGGCGATAGAGGCGAATCCAAAAAAGACCAAAAACCAAATGAGCGTGGCGACGTTGTCAGAAAAATGAGCCTGTTCACGCAACACCACAATGTCAAAGGTGTGGAGACCGGAAAGATGGTAAATGAGCAGGATCCCCATCAAGGCCATCACCGCCCCCGCAGACAGGAACAGGACCAGTTTCATGGCTGCATATTCTTTGCTGTTGGATCCGAAGTTGAAAATAAACCCGATGGAATCCCGAAGCTTTCGCTCTTCCGGATTGGTCATGGCGAGATACCCCTTGGTATGACTTCCCCACAGACCCAGCAATAAGTACATGGGCAACACTGACATTTCATAAAAGAAATAGAGGAAAAAGAGATCCAGCGACATGAAGACCCCAATGGTCGCGGCCGCAAGGATCAGGAGGAACATATAGAACTCTTTGGTCCGGTCCT
>JBDSHB010000407.1:0-4320 GCA_039918695.1 Nitrospirales bacterium
GATCGAACTCAAGAGAAATGAAAACGCGGCGGTCTTACTGAATCAATTATATAAACACACCCAGATGCAAACCACCTTCGGGGTCATCATGTTGGCCTTGGTGGGGAACCGTCCTGAGGTTTTAACCCTCAAACAGATTCTGGCCGCGTTTCTTGAGCATCGCAAAGAAGTGGTGATTCGCCGGACCGCGTACGACCTTCGCAAAGCTGAAGAGCGGGCCCACATCTTAGAGGGCTTAAGACGTGCCTTAGAATTCCTGGATGAGGTCATTGCCCTCATTCGTGGAGCCTCTTCTCCGGAAACCGCTCGCCAGGGCCTGGTGAGCCAGTTTGCCTTGAGCGAGGTGCAAGCCACCGCCATTCTGGAAATGCGGTTGCAGCGCCTGACCCAACTGGAACAGGACAAGCTTACGCAGGAATATAACGAACTGGTCTCCCGCATTGCTCATTTGCGCACCATCTTAGCGTCTGATGCGATGGTGCAACAAATCGTGAAACAGGAATTAATAGAAATCAAAGAGCAATATTCCGATGAGCGAAGAACGCAGATCCTCCCGGCCGAAGCCGAGTTACAAATGGAAGATCTGATCGCCGAGGAAGAAGTCGTCGTCACCATTACGCATGCCGGGTATATTAAGCGAAATGCCGTTTCCATCTACAGGGCCCAACGCCGTGGTGGAAAAGGGAAAGTCGGCATGGGGGTCAAAGAAGAGGACTTCGTCGAACAAATCTTTACGGCCTCAACCCATGATTATCTGTTGTTCTTTACCGATGCCGGTCGGGTCTACTGGCTCAAAGTGTATCAGTTGCCGGATGTCGGGCGGTCCAGCAAAGGGAAAGCCATTGTAAATTTATTGACCATCAGCCAGGGGGAGCGAGTCACCGCGACTCTGTCGGTCCGGGTGTTTGCCGAAGACCAGTATGTCGTGATGGCCACGCAAAAAGGCTATATCAAAAAAACTGATCTGGCCGCATTCAGCCATCCACGGCAAGGCGGGATTATTGCGTTGACTCTGGAGGAAGGTGACCGGCTCATCGGCGTCGATATCACGGATGGCACGAGGGAAATTCTTCTGGGCACCCGAATGGGCATTGTCATTCGCTTTCGTGAGGAAGACGTCCGTCCGGTGGGACGAACGGCCCGTGGAGTCAGGGGCATCACGTTGGCGAAGACTAATGAGGTCATCGGGATGGTCACGATTACCAGTGAAACGCAATCCTCAATTCTGACCGTCACTGAACGCGGATATGGGAAGCGGACACAGGTGGAGGAATATCGGCTCCAATCTCGGGCGGGCAAGGGCGTCATCAGCGTCAAAATCACAGAGAAAAACGGGCCGGCCATCTCGTTCCATCAAGTCTGGGAATCCGATGAAATCATGCTCATGTCCGCAGAGGGCATGATCCTTCGCACCCGCATGGGCGATATCCGGGAAATTGGACGCAATGCCCAGGGGGTTCGGCTGATCCACTTGCCCGATGACGATCGAGTGGTGGGTGTAGCTAAACTCGCCGAGACAGATGAAGGCGATCTATCCGAACCGGATGAACTCAATGGCGAGATGCCGGACGAACCGGTCTCCTCAACGGAATAACTTCACGCGCCCTTCTCAAAACAGCAAACCGAAGACGTTGGTGTGTTCCGAGATGACCAGAGAAAATGAACGGTCATCAACAATACCGCAATCCCCATCCTTGGTAAGGAGAGACGCAAGATATGGTGAGGCCATGCAAGGGATGGTAGATCGAACTGCCGTTCATCTGCTCGTTCCTCCCCCATCTCTCCGCTACCGACACCTCACCTGGAAAACGGGAGGAAGCAGGGAAAAGAGATTGCATGTGGGAAGGTCGTAGGGGTGGATTTCCCTCACAAAGCCCCTGAGCAACCAGCAAGACGCAAAAAGTTAGACCCCATCGTCATCATGGGATTAGGCATTTTGATCGGAGGAGTATGTGTCATCTCCTTCGGTATGTTCCTCTCAAGACCAGACCGCACCATCCCGCCCTATAGTATCGGTGCCCAAGAGGGGTCGTTGGTGGCCGTCCACGTCCCTTCCTATACGAGTGATCCCGAAATAAAAACCCTGATTATGCGGTTTGGCGATGTCGGCCGGGCCACCCGTGATTTCGCGGACATGAAAATCCGCCCAACCACTCCGGACGATCCTCGCGGACGATACCAAGCTCTACAAGTCATCATTTTTTCGGATCCATTCTGGACGGAACCAGATAACCTTCATCGGTATGTCGCCAATGAGGCCGATGACGCTTCGGAAAAGACCTTTGGGGAAAAATTTGAAGGAGCCGTTCGAGCAGGCTATCGTGCCGATGCTGAAGGTCAGGCGGGATGGATCGGTCCCTGGAACCGGAGCGGTTCAACGCATCGAACACTTACGATGCAGTGGGTGTTTCAAGAATCGTGGGAGGAGGCGAGCTCTAAACCTCAGGCTTCTTCGCCGGCTCCATAGTGGAGGGCGGTGGTTCAGCCAGGGCTTTAGTGATAGTCTGGGAAAGAAGGACTTGAAGGTCAGGATCACTCAAGCGCTTGGCTAAGCCGGTGGCAAAGGGCGATGATTCACCGACAAATGGAGGAGGATCTTGGGGTATCGGATCTGGTTGAGGCGGAGTTTGTGGAATGGAGCCGATACGTAGGACGACCTCTGTGAGGGCCAGTTCCGGCATCATCGAGTGAATCGCTTCCAAAATGGCCGGTTTCAAAAACATGAGTTGCTGGAGCCAAATGGAGTTGTCCGCCACCAGGTGCAGCTTCTTAAAGCGGATGCTCTCAGGGTAGGAATGTTTGGCCATCGTCGAACCCACAAGGTGTTCCCACTCCTGTTGAAGTTGAACCTCAGAAAGTTTGAGGCCGAGCGGATTACCTTTGGAAAAATCTTGAATAAGGTTCTGGATCGATTCAAAGTAACTCATCGTGAAAATATTGTATCGTATCGTCCCGGGCTTGTCCCGAGCCAAGCGAGGGATCTAGAAGAGTAAGTCAGACACCATGTGGCAGGCACCGTTCATGTTCTTCAAGATATAATCGACTATGGCCAAACAAAAGACAGACCCATCCAGTAAAGTCCTCAGCACCAACCGGAAGGCCTTCTATGACTACATGATAGAAGAGAAGGTCGAAGCCGGTATCGTTCTGGTCGGGACCGAAGTCAAAGCCTTACGGGAGGGCCGCCTGAATCTGAAGGAGAGTTACGCCGCCATCATCAATGGCAAAGCCATCCTGCATAACTGCCATATCGGCACCTACAGCCATGGCAATCAAATGAATCATGAGCCGTTACGCGCAAGAACCCTGCTGTTGCATAAGAGAGAGATCGAGCGGTTGGCTGAAAAAGTTCAACAGAAAGGACTCACCCTCGTCCCGCTTCGTCTCTATTTCAATGACCGAGGGCGGGTCAAGTTGGAAATCGCCCTAGGGCGTGGGAAGAAAAACTACGACCGGCGGGACACCATCAAAAAGCGGGAAGCCGGCCGCGAAATCGACCGCGCCATGAAAGAATCCCGCTAGTAAGTGATTTTTTAAAAAGCGAAAAGAAGTATCCGATTTTAATTATGTATGTTTTAGGATCGTTTCGCTTTGTCTTTGAATGGCTACTTGTTTAAGTCCAAATAAGATTTAACCTGATCCTCAATCAAAGCCTTCTGCATCGAAAAGTTATACGGATATTTCGATGATATCCTACTTTTGATTCCCTGTAAGACATTTGGTGGGACAGAAGATGGAGAGTAAGTTTGTAGATACTCATATGATTTTACTTGATCCTCAATTAAAGTTTTTTGCATTGAGAAATTATGTGGATAGCGAGAATTGATAGGGTCCCTTATTTTTTCAAATAAATCTGCCGGGACATTTCGAGGGGTATAAATTTCTAAAAAATTATAAGACTCGACTTGATCGTCAATTAGTGCTTTTTGCATCGAATAATTGTCAGGGTATCTTGATTCTATTGACGCTCTAACTTTAGCCAATGAATCTGCTGGCATTTCGCTCGGATATGCTGCTGATGAATACACAAGCAATACTGCAAATAACATCAACGATCTTTTCATCGTAACCACCTCTTTTTCAACAACCCTTCCCATTTGGTTCCTTTCAAAATCGAATTATCAATTCCCGCATTTATAGCTGGTTTATTGGGTGTGGTGATATCCTCTTAAATAGTATGTACCTAATTTTTTGGCTCAACGCGGAATCGTGTGAACGATTTTACGTAGTGTTGCGCCAGTTCGTCGCTGTAGGATAGCGTTTTTCATGTGTCTGTACTCCTTGTTGAATGGGGGACGCCGATGAAGCGTGCGCGGACGT
>JBDSHB010000408.1:0-2759 GCA_039918695.1 Nitrospirales bacterium
GAGGAAACCTTGAGATTGTCTTGAAGGTTTTCTGAAGACAGCAGTTCTAACGTCGAGGCTAGCTCATGTTTTCGGTAAACGGGAAGCGTGAAGTCATAAATGGTTTCTGATCCAAGCATGAATCCCTCTGCAGACTTCTTTTCCACGTACCTTTTAGGCAGGAGTCCTTTTTTGAGAGGTGAGGAATGTAAGACCGTCATGACCGGTTCCATTTTGGAATCTGCTGTGATGAGTGTTTCCGTGAGGGAATCATCCGGAAATAAGGGCTGCGTTTCGTCACGACGTAACGTCGTGATATCCACCAATCTCCCTTTTGATTTTTCGACTAACACCTTGCCGTCCTGGTCTCTTGCGATGGCGTAGACGACTTCCGATGGGGATATCGCGCCATCAAGCATTCTCTCCAGATAATCCAAATCCTGGTTGATTAATCGATTGAGGCTTACATTCTGCAGTGTTTTAACCAGAACCTTGCCCGTATTGAGCAGGGAGGTTTCCATGACTTCGGCTTCCTGTTGGATGAGATATCCACTGAGACTTGAGCAGGCGAGAACAATAACCAAGCTGACGAACAAGGAAAATTTTGTTCGCAAGGTGAGATACCCTGGCTCGACTCCAGTTGGTTCAGTTGGGAGATGCGGCAATGGATTTGCGTGTGACGGGTTAAAATTGCTCATCGAATTGCCTTAGGACGTCAAAAGTGACGGATAAGCCCAAATGCCTTGCGGACCTTAGATTGATGGAACGCCGAACACGTCCGGGGGATATGATTGTTCCCAATAGTGACGAAGAAGTCTGCCGGGCCAACTGGTGAGATAACTGAGCTGCCAGTTTGCCAATGTCTGCATAGCGGAAGTACGTTCCAACGACGGCGCCGCTGCGCACTAAATCAACAGAGAAGCCGAGGAGGGGGACATTGGTTTCCAAGGTCGTACTTAGCAGAACGTCCAGGGTGTTTTCGGTGAGGATGGTACTGTCTGGCAGGAGCCACAAGGCGTCGATGCGATTCTTGATGGCATTGAGTGCTTGAAAGACATCTTTTTCGGCAGATACTTCCTCGGTGACGATCCTGAATCCCGACGCCTTCGCGTCTTGCAGAAGCTGGTTCCACATCCCTTTCGTTTTTTCTGGATCGAAGAGCACCCCGATGCGTGAGACATTGGGAACCAGGGCTTGTAAGGTTTTCAGGCGTTGGTGAAACGGGATATGTAAAGAGAGGCCGACCATGTTGTCTGTCGGTAAGCCATATTTTTTCGGGTCAATAACCAAACAAAAAATGACGGGGATTTTCTGAATTTGGAGTTTGGCGGTCATAGCCGCTTTTAATCCCACGGCCAATACGACTTTGGCATGGGACGCCCGAATGCGGCGGGCTAAATTCCGGCCTTCAGCCATGTCACCCTGGAGGTCATATTCCGAGGTGACGTGAAAAGAGGGAGGGAGTGCGGATTTAAATGCGGTAATGGCTTCCGAATAGGCGCTGATGTCTGCCGACTTCAGGATGGCTACTTCCTCGGCAGAGGTGACCGTGTACAGGTTGAGGAAAATTCCCACACACAGGATCACCCGGACAAGCTTCCTCCAATGGCTCCAATAGGCTGATCGGTGGCAAATAGCCCTCAAGTGGTTCATCGTGTCTCAGGGACGTTTATGAGGTTATTGGTTCTCTAATATGGTCAGGAAATGGTTTATTGTTAATTCATTTGAAACGATGACAAAGTGGTTAAATTGCCGAGTGTCTGGTCATAGAGATTCTTCCTTACATCTTCTTTCCTCATTGTGCGGGAAAGAATCGGGGATCCCATTCATCACCAGTCTATGCTGTGATCTCTGATCAGATGGGATCCTATTATCCTTCAGAGTTTCCCGGGTTGAGGCGCAAATGCAACTTTCACCCTGGAGTCTCCCCCAAATATTGGAAAGAAGCAAGGGTAGTACCGAGGGAAAACTCGTCACATGAAAATGAGAAATTTTTGGGTGAGAAATGAGGAGGAATTTAAGGGGATGGGGGCCTAGGAAGTGAGCAAGAGCGGATCCGTCTAGGACGGACCGTCAGATGGAATGGGAAACCACCTTCAGAATACTGGAGGAAACAATGCGGCGTTCCCAGACATTCGGAAGACAACATTTGCACAGAAGGACTGTGGGACTGTTGAATATTTCAAATATTTTGCCTTTTTGATCGGGATATGAGGAATCAAGATTTACCCGAGGAAAATGATGGAGTGGTCAAAAAGGCTCGTCCAGCAAGGCCGCAGCCACTTGGACGGGCGGAGCGTACGGAGGAGTAGGTGGGCACGGCCAGGCGGCGAGAACGCCGCTGGCGGCATTTTTCAACACTCTCACTGTGCCTGTGAAAACTCTATGGTAATCGATGCCAATCGTATTCTGAAACAAACTGAGCGGTAAGGGAGCGGATCATTCTGGATTCTGCCGTTTCACGAATTATGGGAGTCTGATAATGCGGTTGCCAGCCGCAATTCAGGCAACGGACCACGGTTTCATTCGAGGTTTCTCCACCCTCTTGATGCACCAGGCCTTGGCATTTCGGACATTGAGAAAGTGTGTCGGCAATGTAGGTTGGTGGATCGGGTCTGAGGGAATCCAAATGGATGCGAGTATGGCGTCGGCGAATTTTTCTGTGTGTGCTAGCCGGGTTATTCGCGGATAAATTGGTCATGTGTTGCAGAGTGGATTTCATCATTAGTATCCCTTCTCTATAAGATAAATACAGTGGTGGTGTGCTCTTAAGTCTTCAG
>JBDSHB010000409.1:0-5274 GCA_039918695.1 Nitrospirales bacterium
TGAAGAGCGGGTGATGTCTCCAGACACGCTAATCTATGGTGGTGACGGAAAAATGTCGGTTGCGGGGACCATTGTCCATGATCCGGCAAATACCAGTTGGATGACGTTTTCCGAAGCGCTGGCGCAATCGAGTAATGTGGGTGCGATCAAAATAGCAATGGAATTAGGGCAAGACCGGGTTTTTCGATATTTGAAAGCGTTTGGATTTGGAGAAAAAACCGAAATTGATCTTCCGGGAGAATCATCAGGGATTCTCCGGGAGCCCAACAAATGGAGTGGTCGAAGCCTCTCTTCAATTGCCATGGGTCAGGAAATCGCCGTCACACCGATTCAATTGGTCACGGCCATGTCAGTGGTGGCCAATGGTGGTTGGCTGATGACGCCCTACGTTGTCTCTTCAATTCTGGACTCCCACGGACAGGCCGTCCTGACCAAGGAGCCGCAACCCAAACGGCGACCCATCTCGCTTGAAACATCCGGTACGTTAACGCGGATTCTCGAAATGGCCGTAGAGGTAGGAACAGGCAAGCGTGCCAGGCTTGCCGGATATCGAGCTGCGGGCAAGACCGGGACCGCTCAAAAAATTGACCCGAAAACCGGGTCCTACTCTTCTTCACAAGTGATTGCCTCGTTTGTCGGATTTGCACCGGTCGAGCGCCCACGTCTTGCCATGTTAGTCGTCATTGATGAGCCGACAATCGGGAACTGGGGTGGAGAAATTGCAGCTCCGGTCTTTCGAAAGGTCGCTGAGCGAGTCTTGCCCCATTTAGGAGTGTTGCCCGGTGGATCCGCAGTTATTCGAACAGCTGCGACAAATTCGCCCATTTCTTCACCGCAGCCTATTGTGCAGTAACCTGTGACGCTTCGAGAGCTACTTGCCTCATTGGATACGGAGCTAAGTGAAGGGGATCTTCAGCCTGAGGTTCTGTCCATTACCGAGGACTCCCGGCAAGTAAAGCCTGGTTCGGTATTTGTGGCAGTCAGAGGGGAGCACTATGATGGGCATCAGTTTGTGAGACAGGCTCAAAAACAAGGGGCGGTTGGTGTGGTGGTGGAGGACTTTGAGACGCATGACCCACTGGTAGAAGGCTCGACCGCTCTCATTCGGGTGAAAAATTCCCGGAAGGCCTTGGGTTTGTTGGCGGCAAAATTTTCCGGTATGCCATCTGCCCATCTGCACATGGTGGGGGTCACGGGGACAAATGGCAAAACTACGGTGACGCATTTAGCCAAATCCCTTCTCGAAGCTCAAGGACATCGTGTGGGAATCTTGGGAACGATAGGCTATGTGTTCGGGACAGAACACCGTGTGGCGTCACATACCACCCCGGCTTCTGTCGAGCTACAGGACATGTTAAAGGCCATGGTCAATGCCGGGTTGGATGTCGCGGTCATGGAGGTGTCTTCCCATGCGTTGGCATTAGATCGGGTAGCCGGCTGTGAATTCGATATTGTGGTGTTTACCAATCTGACGCAAGACCATTTAGATTTTCATCACACATTGGATGACTATTTCCAGGCGAAACTCCGTTTATTTACCGAATGTGTCGAGAGCGGTCAGAAGACCCGCCCCAAACGAGCCCTTGTCAATGCGGATGATGAACGGGCGCCCCTGATTCTCCAACATTGTTCCATTCCAACTTGGACCTATGGGCTCCATGCCCACGCAGACATCAGAGCGGAATCCGTGGGCCTCTCCATGGGAGGAACGGACTTTCTGGTGAACAGTCCCCACGGCCCGTTGACGATCAAGAGCGAATTGGTGGGTGAGCATAATGTGTCTAATATGCTGGCCGCCATCGGGATTGGCCTGGAAATGGGCATGACGGTTCCGATGATTGAACAAGCCGTGCAGTCAGTGGCAAATGTTCCTGGACGATTTGAGCGCATCAATGAAGGCCAACCATTTACGGTCGTCGTGGATTATGCCCATACCGAAGATGCGCTGTATCGGTTGCTTCGAGCGGCGAAGGCTATTACAGAAGGACGAATCATTACCGTATTTGGCTGTGGGGGTGATAGGGATGCCGGAAAACGGCCCAAGATGGGGCAGGTGGCGGCACGATATAGCGATGTGGTGATCGTCACGTCCGACAATCCACGAACGGAAAATCCTCAAACAATCCTGACTCAAATCGAACAGGGAATTCAATCTCTGCTTCCGGAAGAACGGTGTCTGTACCAGATCATTGCCGATCGAGCTGAAGCCATTCATGCCGCCGTGTCAGAAGCCAAGGGCGGAGATTTGTTGTTAATCGCAGGGAAGGGGCATGAAGACTACCAAATTCTTGGTACTAAAAAAATTCATTTTGATGATCGTGAAGAAGCCAGAAAGGCGATCCATCGACAGATGGGTTCCAGGTAGCTCAGACCCGACATGGCAGCTTTTGAGATAGACGAAGTGCTCAATGCGACGGAGGGAACGTTGATCCTCCAGGGAGCCCAGAAAGGAAAAATGCTTCGCGTGCAAACTGATTCGCGGGAGATTAAATCCGGCGATCTGTTTCTGGCCTTGAAAGGGGAGAAATTCGATGGCCATGAATTTGTGAAAACGGCCTGCAAGCTAGGAGCCCGAGGTGTGATTGTTGAAGAGGCGCGGGCCGCGGAGATGTTGACGCAGGTGCGTCGGGCTGGCTTGGCTCCCGTCATGGTGGTGGGGGTAAAAAATACCCTGCGAGCCTATCAGGGCTTAGCCAGATATCATCGATTGCGCTTTTCAATTCCCGTGGTGGCCATTACCGGCAGCAATGGAAAAACGACGACGAAGGAAATGGTGTATCACGTGCTGGCGACCCGCTGGCGCGTTCATAAAACGCAAGGGAATTTTAATAATGCCATCGGCGTACCCAGGACCCTCCTGGGCCTTCACGCCGGACATCAGGCTGCGGTGATTGAAATGGGGGTGGATCAAGTGGGGCAGACCACCCAATTGTGTGACATGACCAGACCTACCGCAGGGGTGATCACCAATGTCGGTCCCGACCATTTGGAATTCTATGGCACGATGGCCAGGTCGGCCATATCGAAAGCTGAATTGTTGGATTGGCTTCCTCAAGCTGATGGTGGGGCAATCCTGAATGCGGACGACCGATATTTTGAAAAGTTTTCCCGGAAAGCGAAATGTCCTGTGATCTCATTTGGGTTGTCGGCTCAGGCGGATGTACGGGCGGCCGACTCGGCGTGGAACGGACGGCGAACGGCATTTCGTCTGTTCTTACCTCATCGAAAATTGGCCAAGCAGGCGAGTGTCCGAATCATGGGCCCGCACAATATTGCCAATGCTCTGGCCGGCGCGGCAGTGGGCTGTGCCATGGGGTTGTCGGGCGATGACATTGTTTCTGGATTAAATAAATTTCGCCCCGCTCCGATGCGGTCCGAAATCCGCCGGTGGGGTGGAGTGCTGTATCTCTATGACTGTTATAACGCCAACCCCGCTTCAGTCAAAGTGGCGTTGGAGTCGCTGGTTGGTCTGAATTCCCCTAGAAGGACCATAGCCGTATTGGGGGACATGCTTGAGTTGGGTCCTAAAGAAGCTCAGTTTCATCAGGAAATTGGACGCGATGCTGCCAAACTCCATGTGACCCATTTAATTGCCTGTGGGGCGTTTGGCCATAACATGTCCGAAGGTGCTCAAAGAGTGCACGGACCCACTCAGGTGTCCGTGGTCAGAGATGCCATGGAAGCCGGTGCGTTGCTGAAAACGATTGTGAAACGTGGCGATGCCGTGCTCATTAAGGCCTCTCGTGGCGCAAAAATGGAACGGGTGCTCGACGCTGTCCGTCCTGGGTCATAGCCTGCCTGGATTGGGCCGGATGCCATGGCCATAGGGGTCCCCGATAGTGAAATGTCAAACCGTCATGATGAATGAGCGACGATATCCGGGCGGAGGCTTCTTTCCCTCTACCCGAAGAAAGTAAATCCTAATGCTGTATCTATGGCTGTATCCCCTTCATACCGAATTTGCCATCTTCAATGTTTTTCGCTATCTCAGTTTCCGCATTATTTATGCGGCGGTGACCGCCTTTCTGATTGTGTTTTTTCTTGCTCCTCCCATGATCAAAAAATTGCAAACATTGAAACTCGGGCAAAAAATTCGGACTGATGGGCCCCAATCCCATCTTGGAAAATCCGGGACCCCGACGATGGGAGGATTGCTCATCATCTTTTCGGTGTTGCTCTCAACCATATTATGGGCGGATATCACCAATTTCTATATCTGGTTGGTCCTCTTGTCGCTTGTGGGTTTCGGGCTGATCGGATTTGTGGATGATTACATTAAAATATTACGGGGCCAATCCAAGGGACTGACGGCCACGCAAAAAATCGTCGGGCAGTTAGGAGTGGCTTTGGGCATTGGGATGTTTTTTTATCTTTCTCCTGGCTATTCCACCGAACTCAGTGTGCCGTTCTTTAAATCCTTTACTCCAGATTTAGGGGTGCTCTATATCCCCTTTGCCGTTCTGGTCATTGTGGGATGTTCTAATGCGGTGAACCTCACAGACGGGTTGGATGGGTTGGCCGTCGGACCGGTCATTATTTCTTCGATGGCCTATACCGTGGTGGCATGGGCAGTTGGAAATAAATTGGTCTCAGGGTATTTACTCGTCCCTCATATCGAAGGAGCCGGGGAACTCGCCATTCTGACGGCCTCCATTGTCGGGGCGGGGTTGGGTTTTCTCTGGTTTAACACCTATCCGGCGTCGGTCTTCATGGGCGATGTGGGATCCTTACCCCTTGGTGCGGCCTTGGGGACGGTGGCAGTGGTGTGCAAGCATGAATTGTTATTGATCTTGGTTGGGGGAGTCTTTGTGATGGAGGCGGTGTCGGTGATTTTTCAGGTGGCATCTTTTAAGTCCAGGGGAAAGCGAATTTTCCTTATGGCACCGTTGCACCATCATTTTGAATTGAAGGGATGGGAAGAACCCAAAGTGGTCGTGCGTTTGTGGATCATTGCAATCATTTTGGGCCTCTTAAGCATTAGCACATTGAAATTACGCTAATCAGAGGATCATTGTGGAACCCTGTGGAGCCATGGAAGCCGTGAAAATCACTCCCGTGTTTCCCATCGCGAGTTGGCAAAACAAGCGTGTCACGGTGTTTGGTCTCGGACGAAGCGGCAGGGCGGCTGCCGATCTTCTTCTGGACGTTGGCGCGCTGGTGACGATTGTCGAAGAACACACAAGCCACGATTTTGAGTCCACGTCGGCCGCGTATGGGCTTCAAGGCGTCCGAGTGTTTCGAGGGGATGAGGTAGCCGACGGATTGAGGGACCTC
>JBDSHB010000410.1:0-4813 GCA_039918695.1 Nitrospirales bacterium
AACCGTAGCCAAGATGAGTCCGCACGAGGATCAGTGAGGGACGCTCCGTGTCCTGACGCGCCGCATGGATGGCGCGGTCGATTGCGTTCACGTCGTTGCCGTCGTCGACCGATTGGGTATGCCAGCCATAAGCGGCGAATCGTTGGATGCGGTCCTCGGTGAACGTGAGTTGCGTGGACGCTGCGAGCGTCATCCGATTATCGTCGTAGAGATAGATCAGCTTGCCCAGCTTCAGGTGACCCGCAAGCGAGGCGGCTTCCGCCCCCACGCCTTCCATCAGGTCGCCATCACTGACCAGGGCATAAGTGAAATGACGAACGATCTCAAATCCCGGCCGATTGTAACGGGCGGCCAGATACGCCTCGGCGATGGCCATCCCCACTCCGTTGCCAAATCCCTGGCCGAGCGGACCTGTGGTGGTTTCCACGCCGGGGGTCACCCCGCGCTCCGGATGACCCGGTGTGCGGCTGCCCCATTGGCGAAATTGCTTGATCTGTTCGAGCGGCAGATCATAACCCGTGAGATAGAGCAAGCTGTACAACAGCATCGACCCGTGGCCGGCCGACAGAACAAATCGGTCCCGATTGAACCAGTGCGGATTGGACGGGCTATGTTGAAGAAATCGTGACCACAGGACATACGCCATCGGCGCGGCACCCAGTGGCAGGCCCGGGTGGCCGCTCTTGGCCTTTTGCACCGCATCCACCGACAAAAAACGAATCGTATTGATCGACAATTGATCTAACTGACTGGAACTGAAAACGGATGTGCGTGCTTTGTTCATGGTAGGTATTCCTTATTTCGTTGAGAGGATACAAGATGGCCTTTCCGAAGTCTCGCTAGCGGCCTCACTAAATTTTTCGTGTTGGAATTCTTTGCTCGCCTCCCCGGCTGAATGATCAGATGCGTCAGTACTTGCATTTTGTGGTTGGGCACAAGGATGGTCTTGTCGTTTTCAATTTTCAATGATGTATGGCGGTTCGTTTTTCGTGGCATGGTGCATCTCTTTGACGAAGAAGTCTGACATGCATTTCTTGTTGATGACGCCACGAACTCTTCCGGCTTCCGATGTCCATACATCAGGATCTCCAGGTTTGCAGCACTTAGCCATGAAATTCTTCGTTTTTTCCCTGTCCAGGTGTTCTCTCATATGGCAGCGATCTTGTCATCATACCGAAGATCTTCCCGATATCCTCCCAACCTTTTTACGATCTTGTCAACGCTGTCCACCACCTCAATCGCACAAAGATACTTCACCATCCGGTAGCCGGCTTTGATTGCGATGGGAAGACGGAAGGGCGCTACATGGGGGACCGGCAGAGAGTTCCAGTTCATCTCATAGGCGAGCATGGTTGGCGAAGTGGTGATTTCTTCCAGCGTCAGGACTTCGTCATAGACGTCGGGCGCATACTCCGCTTGAGCAAATGCGTTGAAGACGACATATCGGGTCTGTGGCAGCGGACGACATTTGTCCAAGATCGTGCTCATGCCATCGCTTCCCCATTGTCCCACAGCCGACCAGACTTGAATTCGGTTGTATTTGGTGATTTGTTCCGGCTTGGGAAACGCTCGAAGGTCGTCCAGCGAAAGTGTAAGCGGGTGCTCCACGAGCCCTCCGACCGTTAATTTCCATGGGGCAAAGTTTTCTCTGGCCAATCTCTGATAACTTTCGATTTCGGATGGGGAGTCATTGCCCCGGAAGTAGGGAGAAATGTCGTCTTTGGTAAAGTGTTGCCGATACCGCAGTCCTCCGAAAAGGAAACGAATCACTGGTTCCGAAATGGCTGTGCCCTGGATCTGGAGCCGCTGCTGATGTCGAAGCGTATAGATGGTGCCCCAGATAGGAAACAGCACGACCCCGATTAACCATATGGAGACGATCCTGAGGGCAAGCGTCACGTTAGGGTTGGTTGCTCCCAGAACCATGTCACTCACGTCCTCGGGGAACTGCACGACGACCACGAGGGTGAGATGCACCATGTGTAGAGAATCAACGTCCGCAAGCCGATAAAATGCAGGCTGCGAGGGGTTTGACGTCCGCCGAAGAGTTTCGGGTACCCAGGGAACGGGTAATGAGCGCCGGAGACAGACAGAGCCCGGTCAGGATCATAAGCGGACCGACGAGAAAGACCACGACTGCATTGGTGAGTTGCTGTAACCGATCGCAGGAATAAAATGCGCTGTCCGGCGTGATCTGAAAAATGGCAAAGATTGTGGCGCTCTCCCAGGCTTGAGGGACAATCGTCCAGCTTCTCGTGAAGAGTCGTCGTCATTCTCCGGTGACCGCAATGAAGGTTGCGTAACTGATGCCGTTTAGGATCCAGACCGGGACAATCAGGAAATGCCAATTCCTCCCGGCCCCGAGGTCATGATGTCCTCCAGGCAGGGCCACGATGGAGTTGATATGTTCCGATTTGTCCATAGAGGTCCAGAGGCCATCCGACGGCATCACCTGCTTTTTCCGAATTTGGCCCATTTGCTCGCGGTATGGTGTCGTAGTTCCAGTAGAGGTTCGGGTGAAGGCCAAAAATCTGTAGGCCGCCGCGCATCAGGAGAAAATGGAGAACAGATTGATGACATGGTTGATCCAAAGCCGGAGTGGAAATCCTAACGTGTCGTGATCCATCCCTTTCTCTATCCCATCTCGCTTTCACGGGTTTCTTGCGATTTCATCTCATTGTCGAAAGGGAGTTGGATCGACAGGGATCCGGTCTCCTCGTTCTCTAATAAATGATGGGGGGGCGCTTTTCTTTGATGACTAACTTCAATCGGCTTGGTTGAAGAGGTCGCTCGGGATCGCGCGTATAGTGCGAGAAGTCCTCTGACACCTCAATTTTGCTGAGGGGGATGGAAAGGTGTTGTTTCATATGTGACACCTGAGTTTCAATCGAGAGATCGACCAAATGCTCGGTGCAGCCCGTGACTTCAGTGTTCAGATCCTGAGCGTCCAGGAACTGCACCGTCACCCGCTCTTCCGGGTCAAGCCACCGACTGATTGCGTTCTTTTTTTCATCGTTCGTCATGTTGGTCCTCTTCACGTTTTGATGGCTGTAGTAGGACTATTCCTCATCAATGCCTAAATCCACACCAAGAAACCCTCGCAGAAGGTCGTGCCGGGTAAAGGTTTTCGTGACAACCCCATTTTCTTCGACACAGAGATTCAGCAGGTTCTTCCCTTCCATGATTCTGATTGCCTCTTTAATGGTCGTACCATTGTGGATGAGATGAGCCTCTTTTGACATAATCTGTTGAGTGGTGATCTTCTTGAGATCCTGTGAATGATCCAAGGCTTTCAATAGATCAAACTCACTGACAAACCCCAGATATCTTCCGGCCTCATCTAACACAGGTCCCCCGGACAAATGGGACGACAATAGGGCAATGGCCACGTCCATACATGTCGTTGTCACGCCAAACCGTAAGGGATTCGTGTGGATAAGCTGACCAACGGTAGTGAAATGTGGTTGTGATTGATCCATGGTTCCTCCTTAAGTACATTAGAAATAAAAACGAAAATTCTGGTGGTAGCCAAATAACCTGTGACCCCAGCCCCAAAGGCCAACATGGTATGGGGATTCGCCTCTCGTAAGAAAAGCCAAAACCTTGTTGATATCCACCAACTTCCCGGAGAGGATTCACATGAAACGAGCCAACACAATCGAGCTGGGAATTTTTTTAACCTTCCTACTAATTATGAAGCACTCGGTGCCGTTTCTTCGATCATTGGGCCAGGGCATGTCACAGCACGTCTTCATTTCCGAACGTGGCATCATTCAGAATATTGTCCTTATTGATGAGAAAGACGGCCGGTATTTCCACTGGAATGTTCATGACGGTATGCCGCGCATCTTCATCCACCTCATAGGTTTCGTTGATCTCACTCTTCGTTTGAATCACCACCCACTTACAATCACTCATGAGGGGTTGGAATCAATGGCCCTTAAGTGCCCTGTCCCACCCTGGATCATCCGTCTTATTAAAATCGACAATTTGGTTCTGGTCACTGACCACGATTTTTAACTTGTCGCCCCGTTGAATCGGCTGAATTCCTTTTTCCGCCTCAGCTCTCAACGAGAGAAACAATGGGTCCGGGTGTCCAATATTGACTTGGATGACATCCGACATGACCTGTTGGACGGTACCCAGCATGATCCGTTCACCCGGTACCAACAGCCCCCGAGCTCTCTGTGCCTGTTGGCCAGATTCATCCAATGCCGGCGATGGCGGCATTATCCTCAAGGCTAATACCAAAAATGCCATCAAGCTCAAGGCTAATGCTAAAAATGTCATGGGAAGAAACATACCAAGGGGAGTCCAGTCGATTTCAGTCATGTTTATTCCTTTCCTCACGTTAATCCGTACGAACATGATCAGGGAAGAATCTCTGTATTTCTTAATTAGTCCTCATCAACCAAGACATCAGAAATTTTTCATAAGCTATCCTCTTGAGTGAAAGAGCTGATGGCATACCCTCGTGGCATTTCTTTTGGTGATTCGCATCTGCCATTCCTTCCTGCGTAGACACAAACCCTCCACTCAACGGAGACCCTCTCGATTCTCTTTAAGAAACTAATCCTGCTCTGTCTGAATGGTGAGCGTCCCAACATGAATGATATTGATAACCTTTTTAACACCGGGCACTGAATGAGCCGCTTTCCCGGCTGCGGCTTTTTGCGTGGCCGTTTCAACCAGGCCGGATAAAGTGACGACCCCATCTTTCGCATGGACGTGCAATGTGTCTTTCGGGAGCATTTCCACATCACGCAACGTGTTCCACAGCGCTTTCCTGAGGTTACGAGCTTTCGTAGGAGGG
>JBDSHB010000411.1:0-4548 GCA_039918695.1 Nitrospirales bacterium
ATAGGTCCCCTCCTCGCCCGCGATCGGGATGTGATTATCCTCGGCGACTTCAATACGATGGGTGCCGGAGATTGGCAATCACGGGACTCCGAACTGAAAAATTTGCGCAGGAAAGTTGCCAAGGAAAAACCCGGGTTTGCTGACCTGACCTTACATCCGCAATGTTCCCACTATTTTCGCGGACGCGGAGGCTGGCTGGATCATGTGCTGGTTCCACAAGAGATGCAAGAAGTGACCGTCACCATCGTCCAGGTTACCGGCTATTGCGCCGTGGCAGGCTGTGAACGTATTCGAGGAAACTATCCGCTCGCCTACCGTCATCTCTCCGATCATTGCCCTGTGGTGTTGGAAATCGAGAATACTGATCAGGATTGAGCATCCGTCCACCCAGCCATTCTCTATTCAGGCGAAATGTTACCGCTTGCCTGTCCTCGATTTCTTCTTCTTCGGAAGGCTGGCCTCGCCCCAACAGGAGAGAAAGGCCGTGAGAAAGGCATGTTCGCTTGAAGCCTCCACGGCCAGCGGCGCTAAAGCCAACCCCACAGCCAGGGCGATATGATAGCCGACCGACCGCGTCGCCACCGCCCGTTGATAGGCGGGATGAGCACGATTCACCCACACTGTTGATTCCACCAACCGCCCGATTTCCTGATCATCTTCCCGGTCTTCAAATTGAATACCGAGCCCAAAGCGGGCTGGAGCCCTTCGGCTGCCTCGGTCAGGCAGCAGAAAGTCAGACACCACGGAGGCATCTTCTCCCGCCTCGCGAGGCTCACGTTGGGTCTCCCCACTTGGAGGTTCGTTGCCGGGAGGTTGAACGACGAGTTCTTCTTCCGTTTCCTGACCCTGCGAGGCTTCTCCGGGAACCATCACCGCCCGCATGTACTCGTAGGGGCCCGGCGTTCCCAACGGTAACCGTTTCTGCCCGCCCTTTCGATGTTCGACCAACGAACCCAGGAGCGGAAAGAGGTCGGAAAGGTCTTCCAATACTCGCTCAAGATCGCGCTCCAGCGGCCGGATTTGGCGAGGCGGCGTTTCTTCGACCGGACTATCCACCACTCCCCATTCTGTCAGTTGCCGTTGAACCGCTTCCTGGATGGCCTTCCGATAGGCCAAATACGTCGCACCCCGTGCACCCACACGAATGAAATCACCTTTATTTAATGTGAGACTGGCCGCCAGGCCAGGCACCTCGATCAGTCCGGAAATATGTTCCCGTGCCTGCGGGGTAATCCCCAACCAATCCCACCCGGACTTGATGACTTTGCCGTAGGTACTGATGGCTAATCCTTGAAGATCTTCAGACAGGGGATGTTCCGTTCGCACCAGATAGCCCACCGCCGAGGGTTTCCGTTTTCGCAACAGACGAATTTCCAAAGGCGCGTGGACCGGCGCGTTAAACCGCTGAGGCGGCAGCTCCATGCCATGGATTTCAAAAACCACGCCCTGGGGATAGTGAGCATTCAGGATGGTGGAAAACGTGGGATCCAACAACGGTTGGAAATGCCTGGAAAGGACGCCCTCTAAAAACCCCTGATCCAACAGAGGAGAGAGCACGTTTTGGAATGTAAGACGGACAGCAGTACCCTGTTCGATCACCATGCCGATGGGGGGCACCCATTTCCAGGGAGCCCGGTGCCGTGACGATAAATGCCACGTCGTCGAGACGTGCGTCTGACCTCGCTTGGTTTCCGTCAGCACTTCCTTACATACCAACAAGCCCAGCTTGATCCCCACACCGGCAAAGCCAATCCCCTGTCCCCGTCGTTTGGTGCTGGAAGCAATGTCATGATAGCGGGATAAATCCTTCCGCTGCATGCCCGACCCGTTATCCTTCACCATCAGCATGCCCTCTGATGGATTCGCCTCCATGACAATCCGGCTGGCTCCGGAATCCAGAGAATTGGCCACGATTTCCGTGAGGATGGTTTCTTCCAGGGCTCCCGGATAGGCATCCCGCAAATCTTCCAGCAGATGAAGCAAATCAACCCGGGTTTCACCCATAACGATCGCGTATCCTCTTACCTAATGCCCCCTAATTCATAACTACACAAAGGCCGTGATGCATTATTCCAGAACCTTGAGGACCCGCCGGGCTTCGGCCTCCACAAACACCCGTTTCACGAGAGGGTGCTTCACCTTAATATCTTTATCCAATGTGGCCACGCCGCATTCCACCTCTTCGGACGTGACCCCGTCTCGAAAGTCCACACTCAGATTCACCAAAATAAAATTGGGCCCCATGTGCATGGTTAACACTTCATTCACATGATCCACCCCGGGAAGCAGTCTGGCCATGTCACGAATGCTCTGGACCACTTCCTTATTGGCGCTTTCGCCAATTAACAATCCTTTCGTTTCATACGCAAGCCACATGGCGATGCCGGCCAAAATCAAACCGATGATACAGGTCGCGATGCCGTCAAAATAGACAATACCGGTCACCTGTCCCAACCAAATGCCGACAAAGGCCACCGCCAGGCCCAGCACCGCCGCCGAATCTTCAAAGAGGACCATAAAGATGGTCGGATCCTTTCCCCGTTGAACCGCTTCCAAATACGACCACTTTCCCTTGGCACGGGAAAATTCACGGAAGGCCAGGTACCAGGCTGCACCCTCAAATAAGAGGGAGAGACTCAAGACAATATAGTTGACCATGGGGTTGATAATCGGTTCGGGATGGAGCATGTGCAATACGCCCTCATACAGAGAGATCCCCGCGCCTAGCGCAAAGACCATAATGGCCACCGCAAAACTCCAAAAATAGATTTCCTTCCCATACCCGAACGGGTAGCGCTCATCAGCCGGACGTTTCGCACGATGGAGACCATAGAGCAGAAGACCTTGATTGCCAGTATCCACCAGGGAGTGAATCCCTTCGGCCAACATCACCGAACTGCCCGTCATCGCCGAGGCCGCAAATTTGGTGATCGCAATAAGGCTATTACCGATCAACGCCGCGTAAATGACTTTTTTAGAGGATGACGCCATCAGACCTGAAATTATAAGGGAAGCATTTCCAGCGAGAGAACGCGCAATATTAACTTATACGCCGGATAAAAGTCCGGTCTGTGTAGTCTCACTGGACCCCTTTCCTTCCCGTCTTCCTGATCACGTGTAACCACAACAACCAGAGACCAACGGGTATCCCAATCCACACCAGTTCACTGAGGAGCACTCGCATTCCCTCATAGGAGATAAAGGCGGAGATTCCAATTGGCGAGACGGATACGGGTCTCCAGGGGAAGAAGTATCTGGTCGAGTCAAATGGGGCAAAAAAGGCAATGCCCAGTCCACCATCGGTCAGAGCATCCAGGAACCCATGGGACAGGGTGACCAGAAAGAAATACAAGGCAAACACCCAATACCTTCTGGTCTCATACCGGATCGTGGGGTCAGCCAACCGGGGAACTATTAATCCCACCAACATGGCAAACACAATCGAATGCGTCAATCCGCGATGTCCCAACACATGCTCATACGGAATCCCAAGCATCAATCCCAGCACATCGGCATCCGGCAACAGACAACAGACAACGGTGAACCACCAAAACCTCGATGTGTGGAATTGAGACTTGAGACTCTTGCCCATGGCAAACGCCACCACCACATGTCCAAATGCTGAAGCCATCACCTTCTCCTTCTATTCACGCTCTTGCTATCATGAAGCTATTGATACGTTCGCCTGGAAATTCCTGCTTCCCTTTTGTCACTATGCAGTTCAGTGTCGATGAGAACATTAGGGATCATACAGAAATATAACTCCTCGCTCTTTCATGGGAGTCACTGAGCTGGTCCTCTCCTCTGCTCCGACGCCTGCCGTCTGGCCCAAGGGAGGGATGCTCTCCTCAGTGGGCGGGCCTTGTTTGAGCGGAGCGAGTTGGTCCGCCCTCTTAAAGCTGGCGTCCGGTCGCTCTCCTAAGGCCAGACGGGGCGTCAATGGTTTTGGGCCCTTTTGCCAAAACAAAAGGGCCTCGTCTGCCGGGGCGAAACCCGGCAACATAGAAAAAGGTTGTTAAGCATTGGAGACAAAAGGACCATGCGTTCAACTGCAATCGTTTTTCTCTGGTAAATCCAAAATAGATAATTTCCCCATTTACATCGTAACGCTGTAAAGCCAGAAGCATGAATTTTGTATAATCCGACATGAGCTTCATCACTGCTCGCTCAACCATCAACGCTCCTGTGTGAGGCAAACCATTCACCCCCATATGTTTAGACGAAACGACCCCTCTTTCCAATCTCCCAACCGTTTCTTTCGATTCCCTCTGTTCGGGCTCTCCGTTCACGGGTGGGCATTCCTCATATTGCTTAGTTTCACCTTCGCCGGGCTAACGAGTTGCGCGAACAATACCGTAGAACATGCTGCCCTACCCGATGGTAGGACACCATCCTCTGCAATCAGCAGCACAGAATCCAACGGGACATTTCACCGTACTTCGCAGTATCTCACGATGCGGGACGGGGTCAAGATCGCGGTGGACGTGTATCTACCCGATGATCTTAAGCCGGGGCACACGATTCCCACCCTCTTACACCAAACCCGAT
>JBDSHB010000412.1:0-3347 GCA_039918695.1 Nitrospirales bacterium
CTTAAATCCAATGCTTCTTTCGAAAAACCCACAACATGCCGATCGCAAGAACGAGCATGAGGCTCATCACAAGCGGATAGCCCCACGGCCACTCCAATTCAGGCATCACTTCAAAGTTCATCCCATAGATCCCCACGATAAACGTCAACGGGATAAAAATGGTCGAAATTACAGTCAGGACTTTCATGGTTTCATTCAGCTTATTACTTAAACTAGTAAGATAAATATCCATCATGCCCGCCAGCATATCGCGATAGGTTTCCGTGGTCTCGATCAACTGAATGGTGTGATCATACACATCCCGAATATAAATATGCGTGGACGAATGAATCAGCGTTGAGTCTCCTCGTTCCAGATGACCCAACACATCCCGAAGCGGCCAAATCGCTCTGCGAAGGAGGATCATCTCCTGTTTAAACACATGCAACGTTCTCAACGTCTCCCGACCTGCATGGGCAATGAGTTCTTCTTCAAGCTGTTCAATATCTTCTCCTAATTGTTCCAACAGAGGGAAGTATTGATCCACGATCGTGTCAAGATGGGCATAGGTGAGATAATCGCACCCCATTTTTCGTAAACGGCCTTTCTCATTGCGCAGACGTCCCCGGAGATCGACAAAAGGGTCATCGTTTCCTTCAAGGAAACACAACACAAAATTCATTCCCACAATCAGGCTGATCTGTTCCACCATCAACGACTGAGCAGGATCATGTCTCGACACGGCCTTCATCACCAAAAACAGATACTCGCCATAGTCTTCAATTTTTGGTCGCTGATGGGTATTGACGATATCTTCCATCACCAAAGGATGTAGTCCGAAGGCTGCACCCAATTGCTGAAGCCCTTCAATGTGATGGATGCCTTGAACGGTGATCCAGGCGTGTTCTGTTGTGCCTGCCAGCGGCAAGACCTCTTCCACCTGATGGGTTTGAAATTCATGGAATGTGTGCTCTGAATACGTCAACGCCGTCAGGGACATCTTCTCGAGTTTCTGTTCACCAATATGTACCGGTGTCCCGGGCGGCAACCCGGATTTACTGGATCGTTTTTTCCGTTGCCCTTTCATCGTCTGCCCCTTCGAGGATCTCCATCATGAATCGTTAGGCGTGAACCGGCTGTAATTGTCTCACAGACCAAGATCGATTTGCATAGGGAAAAAAGCGCTTGAGAGAGCTCAGGAATCGGCCTATTCAACTCAGTCTGCTCAAAAAATTTCCCTGGGCAGTCGCCATCTCTCAAATAGGTTTTTAGCAACATGATAATCTCTTGAAGAAAACAGCAGCCCAAATACCTGAACACACAAGCATCTCCTTGTCTTTGGTCACACCAGATGGATCAACCTGGAAAACCTTTCCGGCATGAGTTCACTGCAACGTCATCATTCCAAAATAGACCATATCTTGAACATGCGATACCCCGATCATACATTAATGTCCCGACGCCGGTTCCTTCTAGAAACAGGGACCTTGGCCATCCGCCCTTATTCCTGTCGAACGGATCGGCATGAGCTGCCATGTAGAGCCAGGTGTTCGGTTCCATAAAACGAACCACGAGGGCCATCACACCACACGAAGAAATTCATATCACGTCTTACCGTTCTCCTCCGTTTGTATAGACAGATCAGTGCGCTCTGTCAATTCGAGGAATGGTCATGTCCCCGTTCACGCATACCTATCCGAATCTCCTCGCTCAACCGGCGATCACAGGCATCGTCACATTGGAATGTGTCGGCAATGGGGTCGGAGAAGAAGCGCTTGGCACGGCTGAATGGCAGGGAGCCCGGCTCAAATCGCTCCTGGACAAGGCCGGAATCACATCACAAACTCAAAACGCGGTATGTCATGCCGCCGATGGATACTGCGACAGCCTCACCATAGGACGGACATGATGGATGACATCATGATTGCTTATCGCCTGAACGGCGTGCCCTTGCCTTTCGGACATGGATTTCCGGCCAGAAGGATCGTACCTGGACATTACGGCATGAAGCATGTCCAATGGCTCACGGGAATTGAGCTGATATCCTCGGATTACATAGACTATGACCAACCTAAAGACTGGTCGGATGAGGCAATCGTCAAAACCAAATCCTGGATCATGGACCCGCAACCGGAGACACCCAAACCGCTCGAAAGGATTTCATCATGCAGGACTTTGCCTTTGCGGGATGCCCGGGGATTCATCGGGTGGACATCATCACAGACGGAGGAGAAGCCCCGACCCCTTCACGTTCACGTTCTTCCATATTCCGTGGTCATGTGGCGTTATCCAAAGGAATGAGAACGGCATAATGACTAGCGAATTCTGTCTCGAGCGACTGATAGAACGGGAGAATAACATTCCACGCAAGAACATCCGCAACTTCTGAATGGGGGATCCGGCATGCAAGAAGTGATCGTTTCAGGTATCTCAGAATTAAGCCCTCCCAACACCAGGGAATGGACAATACGACTCTCTATCCCTATGAGATGGCCCCTCATTCTTATCATTTCCTTCGCCTTTTCCATTGGGTGCTCAACTATTCCCAATACGTTTACTCCGTTTAACCCTATTTCTCCGGAGTCCTTTACCCATGAATCCTTTGATCAAGCACTCATTGCCCATGTCAAGAACGGCGTTGTGGACTATCCTCAACTTGCTCACGATTCACACTTCAAACATTACCTTAACCTCCTTCAACAAATCGCACCTCAGCAACTTCCGACTCCCAACCATCGTCTAGCCTTTTGGATTAACGTCTATAATGCCTTTGCCATCAAGGGAATTCTTGATGGGTATTCTCCGGCAACCCTTACGGGGCGGTACACATTTTTTATTGGCCGGACATACGTGGTAGGAGGAAAATCCCTGAATTTGTATGACCTGGAACAGCATCTCTTGATTCCCGACTTTAAGGAGCCACGTATTCATTTTGCCATTGTCTGCGCGTCACAATCCTGTCCCAGGCTCCAATCGACAGCCTACACCCCCGATTTCCTTGATCAACAACTCACCGCAAGCGCCGAACAGTTTATCAATGATCCCACACGCAACCGGTTCGATCGACAACGTCACATCGCTTATCTTTCCAAAATCTTCGATTGGTTTTCGGAGGATTTCATGAATCATTCAGGGTCATTGCCGGGCTATATCGCACAATTTGTGTCGGATCCGGACTTGGCAAACGATTTACGCCAAAACGCCTACACAATTGAATTTCTCGACTATGACTGGAGCTTGAATGGAGTCCAGCCTCTCCGCCAGAAGTAAAGAACCCCCCAGCAAGCTGGGGGGCATTCCAGATTTAGAAATTCAATTCGAGTTGTTTGGGATCATGTTGATGCTTAATATATCGACGAATCACCTCA
>JBDSHB010000413.1:0-3802 GCA_039918695.1 Nitrospirales bacterium
AGCGAGATTCTTCGTTTCACTCAGAATGACAGCTCTCGTAAGACCGCCTCCATTCACTGAACGCTCACGTTTTGGGAAAAGGCGGATTGGAAATTGTAAAAACCCCTGTGTCTTTAAAAAGCGCCGACCCAAGCGCTACAATCTTCCAAAACAGGTTGACCCGCACATGACTTCAATGGTCACCAGTCCGCATTAAGTATTCTAAACAGAGGGCACCTTCCCTTATGACCCAACCAGAACAGTTTTACTCATTAGGCGACGATGACGCCATCCGTCGGCATATTCGGATTGAGCGCGAAAGCGGGAAAAAATTACGGAAAACCCCATGGTGGAAAGCCCAGATCCAGAAAGGGGAATGCCACTTCTGCCATCAACTGGTGGGAGCGGAAAATCTGACCATGGATCATGTGGTGCCATTGGCCAGAAAAGGAAAAAGCACCAGAGGCAACGTCGTCCCAGCCTGTCAGGCCTGCAACCGCAGCAAAAGTCTCACCACTCCCGTTGAAACCATTCTTGATCAGATACGGGCTAAAGAAGTTTAGGCTGTCTACTTTTTCTCAGTAAAGTTGACAGAAATAGGCCCTGAACGTAGCCTTAGCCTGTACCCGTAGAGGATTGTTCGTGAATCAAGCAGGGAACATTGAGTCATGGCAAAGATCCCACAGCCTAGGCCACAGCGAATCCTTCAGCGATATATAGACATCTTGCGTCACCAGTTGCCCATTCTACGCACGAAATATCATGTCAGTTATCTCGGTGTGTTCGGCTCGTATGTACAAGAGAATCCAGGAAAGACCAGCGATCTTGACCTACTTATAGACTTTACCGAAGCTCCAAGCTTGTTTGAATTCATTCAACTGGAAAGTTATTTGTCTGTCCTTTTAGGCGTCAAAGTCGATTTGGTCATGAAGAGCACACTCAAGCCCTTGATCGGCCAACATATTCTCAATGAGGTTGTGAGCCTGTGAGAGGAACACGAGAATTCCGCGACTATCTGGCCAAATATTGCTGAAGATCCCGTTCAGTAAGAATTCCATTTTCTTTGGCTTTTCTGGTCCAATACTGCTGGGTGTCGAGGATTTTCGATTTCAGTCGCTCTCTTTTGACAACCCGCATAGCTTCACGGATCACGGTGCTGATGGTCTTGCCTTCTTTCCGGGCGATCCCTTCCCGTTCATTGCATAGGTCAGAATGGAGTGAAATCCCCTTGTTGCTAGCGGGTCCCATAACATCACCTCGGGTTTGCACAAACCCTACCCTCGGTCCCGATGACAGGCTAGTTATCAAAACTCAGGATCTCGAGAATTGCCAAGTAGCTGATTATTTGTTTCTTCCTTTTTCAGCTTCACGTGAGAATAGCCGTTTTTCTTATGAACGAGGAAAAACAAGGTGTTTTATGTCAGGAATCAAGGGTTTTTATCAATTCTGTTGCGCTCCTCTTTGAATCATACTGACTCAGTCTATTGTTGAATGGAATCAAGGCTATGTCCAAACACTTTCATTTCAAAAAGGGAGAATTGTTATGTCCAACACCTTCACAAACACACTGAGAGCCAAATCCATGTTAGTCGTGTTCAGTGTGGCATTTGCATTTTCAGCATGTGCCAGTGATCCGCATGGGCGGACTGTGGGAACCACGGTTGACGATGCCGTGCTAACGTCATCAGTCAAATCATCATTATTTGCCGATGACCTCGTGGATGCGTTTGAAATTGAGGTTGAAACGTACAGAAGCAATGTCATGTTAAGCGGATTCGTTGAAACCCAGAATCAGATCGAAAGAGCCGTGGAAATTGCCAAAAAGACGGAAGGAGTCCAGAAGGTCGTCAATAAATTAGCGATAAAACCGAAAGCGACTTCACAAAGTAACCCAAGAAGTTAAGAAGCTCCTTGGAGAATTTTAGAGTTTCCTCGTCCCTAAACCTTGTGCCCCTGACCAACCATCAGGGACAGAGGTGCGTGGGGGCCGTCACGTGCTTTTGCCTTTTTTAATTCTTTTTTGTACTTCTCGACGGTCGCTGGTATCTGCCACAGGAGGTCCGGGATTAGTTGGTTCATCGGGTTCATACGCTATAACGGCCAATATGGGAAAATGATCAGACCCGATGGGCGATAATCGTTTTATCTCCCCCAACCGGAATGATTGAGTGTGAAATATGTGATCGACCGGAAAACGGAAGATCGGATATTTGGCATGATACGTGTTGAAAAATCCCCGTCCGATTCGTGGATCCACCATCCCGCTGATTTTCTGAAACAAGGTGGTCGTATCAGACCAGGCCACATCATTTAAATCCCCGGTGACCACAGTCGGTTTTTGAGCCAGGGCCACCTTCCGGCCCACAATGAGAAGTTCCGCGTCCCGCTCATCTGTATCCTGTCCAAAGCTTGGAGGGCGAGGGTGTAACCCATAGAGTTCAATCACCACGCCAGACGCCAATTCAATATCCGTAAAGAAGGAAGGAACCTCAGGATCAATCAGAAAGCGGATATCAGAGTTTCGTAATTTCATACGCGAGTACAGGAGCATGCCGTAGGTGTTCTCCTGGGGTTGCTTGATCGTATAGGGATATGTGGACTCTAGGCTCCTTAGCTGTGTCTCCCACCACTGGTCGGGTTCAATCACGAGAACAATATCCGGGGTTGACGCGGAAATCAGATCCAAAAATCCTTGAGCGTTCCGGTTTTCCATATAAACGTTGGCTGTCAAAATTTTCAGGAGGTTTTCATGAGGAGGATTGATGCTGTCCAACGACTGCGTGGGGGCCAACCTCGTGTAAGGAAACATCCGAAATCCCTGATAGATGAGACATACGAGAAGTCCGATGAGCACCCATGTCCCATACCCATGGTCTGAGTGGAATACCGAATACCCCAGCCCCACGGCGAGGGCCACGCCAATTGCAAATATCTGAAGACGTGGAAAATCGAAAATACGCACCCACCATTCACCAACCCGGAGAAGGGGCAAGAGGGTGGCCGCAATGACCAGCAAAGCCAGGAAGATAAGAATGGGGAAAATAACTTCTACCATGACTCTTACCTACACAATGGAAATTCAGATAAACAGCTTAACTAGCGTTCGTTGAACGAAAAACGCTTGTCCTGGCAGACGATGTCATCCTAAGTGAAACGAAGGATTTCGCTCAGCCGCGGCATCTTCAACCTGAGCACAGATTCTTCGACATTAGCTCAGCAGGACAGCCTCATTAAGGATTAATGGAGTCATCAGGTGTCGGCCCTTTCAGCGTCTCATTTAAAAAGGGGAAGGTTGGGACCCAAGTCATTTTCAGCCGGGTAGGTGAGGCGACCCGCGTCAGGTTTGGCGAACGGCGTGAGCGTGTGTGTCTTGAGGGAGCTTGATGAGATAATGTGCCGCACCGTCCACCCACGGATGACCAACGCATCCGCAATCAACGATCGGTGGCACCGCCAGGGCACCGCTTCAGCGCACATCACGGCTGATGGTGTCTGGTGGCCGATATCCATAAGTTCCTCTATTCCATTCCAAAACTCTTGCGTTTGCATGTAATCCGCGTACCCCCGGAAACCCTGGTTCCTCCATCCCACATTGACAGAATCCGGCCGACTCTTCCTCCTGCCACCCAATGCCGGCATGTGCCGGTACTGAATCCCGGCCTCACCAAGACTGTGAGCAAGAGCCTCCTGGTGGAACTGAGGATTGCGCCGCGAAAACGGAATCGTCCTGACGTCGACCAGCAATTGAATGCCATGCGTTTGGAGAAGTCCGATGAATTCCTCAATAGGCCGCGTCGAATGGCCAACGGTCCATAAAACTGAA
>JBDSHB010000414.1:0-2528 GCA_039918695.1 Nitrospirales bacterium
AATGCAGAAAACAAGGCAAGATTTTGCCCCCACCGCACTCCAAACTCCATGACCACACCTTGAACAGCAATGATCTGGCGATACAAGAAGTCCATGAATAACAGACGAGCCAAATGCTTGGATTCCAGAAATAGACCAAGATTCGATAACAATTGGTCAGGCGGAATAGGATTCTGAAATAGCAAGTCACCCATCTGTTGCCGAGCCGCTTGTTCACTCGCATTCGCATAGGATTTAATCTGTAATTGCTCTGCGTTCACCATCAAATTTTCTCCTCTACTGGCTTCCAGATCACCATAGAATAACCATCATGGTATAGTGAGCCAAACGTTCGGACCGTTGCCAGAATTTCAAGACGGCCTTCGTGCTCAAAGGTCTTTAAGGTTTCAAGTAATCCCTGCAAATACTTTCTTTTCTCCAGATACTTTGCCGCGACGTAATCAAACAGGATGTTCTGATCGTAGAGCTCGTACAGTGTTTCCACATGTATGCAAATAGAAGGGCGTTGCCTGAGGAGATAGTTCATAAAAGCATGGTACTGACAGCCCAGTTGTTCCATGGCCCCCACGGTAAACACCCCGCTCCGAGGGTACAAACTAAACGATTCCTCAGGCTCCAACATGTTGAATTCCCGACCAACGACATTCAATCCATGTTCTTCTTTCAAAAGCTGAAGAATTGCTTGAGAAGAATGCGACCAATCCAAACCATGCAAAGGTCGGTCTGGAAACAAGAAAGCCGCATCGAGTAAATTATGTCCGGTTCCACAACCAAACTCGTAGATATGGTCCACAGCCTGAAACCATTTCTTGAACATCCAGCAACGAAGAATTTGGACAACGCTGGTCTCAAAGTGAGGGGAAACAGGCCGAACGTACTCACCCTGTAATCTGATGATTTCCTGAGGGCGAACAAATTTGGGGACCAACGCGCCCAAATCATATCCCGTGCGCTGAAAGTCACTTAGATTTTCTGCCCATCCATCTTCCCAACGCTGCTTTCGATGTGTCCCCGCGACTTCCAGATCCTGGTTGAGAGTTTTCAACACTCGAAGCAAGACTTGGTCACGAGAAGGCCCCTGTAAGGTGTCATAACGCAAATCATGACGGCCTACCAATTCCTGACATTCCTGAAAGAGCGTTCCAGGTACTTCCCCAAATATGGTCTCAAAATCTTCTTGCTGAAGCTTCTCCTGATGCGTGTGAATCGGCTGGAGTGGAAGAGTGGCAATCATAATTCCCTTAATAATCTATCAGGAGAAATCTTCAATCAAGGCTGGTAAGGGCTTTTCGAATCCGTGTGCAATGACCCATGCCCAATACCGGATTCGGCCTTCCAGTAGCTCAAAGCGATCATGGGATGATTGAACTGGGCGAAGGCGTACCGGTTTCAAAAACCCACCTGAGGTAATTTGTTCGGCTAGTTCCTGTGGGCTAGGGACACAATTCATGGCATTTTCCAGAGCTTCTTCGAGGGTTCGATAGGCCGAACGTCCTGAGTCATCAGGGACGTGTATGGACCTAGGAGAAATCTCCAGAAAATGTCCGGTACATTGCGCTTCAAGATACCGGACGTCCTCGTCTATTAGATCAAAATCGATGCTTTCCGCATTTTCCTTCATTCGTTGCCCATTCGTGGTATTTGGAATCACCACCACGGGCAGATGCCCGGTCAACCACCGTAAAACAATTTGAGCTGGAGTTTTATGGTATTTTTTCGCTATCTCCTGAAGAACAGCATACTGCTTCCGGTTCGCCACAATTCGTCCACGATGAAGAGGACTATACGCAATAATGCTGATTCCCTCTTGTTGCCCATATGGGAGGAATTCCCGTTCGATACTTCGATCGAACAAGTTATATTCGACCTGGACAGAGGCTAAGAATTTTGAGGTTAACTGTTGGTGTATTTCTTGAGTGTCTTTGAATGAAAAATTGCAGATTCCCACATAGCGTACGAACCCCTCCTGTACCATATCCTTCAGGCCCAAGAGGGTGTCCGAGATGGGGATTTGGGGATTGGGCCAGTGGACTTGGAGCAGGTCAATCCGATCTGTTTGCAGACGCCGGAGACTCCCCTTAACGGATCTTTTGATGCCTGTTGCAGATAAGTTCTCAGGAGAGACCTTTGTCGCCAACACCACACCATGGCGAATCCCCTTTAACGCCTTACCAATAACCGCTTCGGATGCTCCCTCTCCATACACAGGTGCCGTATCAATAAAGGTTATCCCCATATCAATTCCGGCCCGAATCGTGGATTCAAGTTCACGATACACCTCTCGTTTTGTGAGGGAATGATGGATCCCGGTGCCTTGGCCGATCGCTGAAATTTCTATATCGGATTGGCCTAATTTTTTGAGGAGCATAGTGCGAACTCAAAGTTACAGTTGTATATTCCAATCTTTTAAACCATCCACCGAGACATTACTCGCCCGGCACACCCTAGTTCCCGTTTGCACTTCGCTTAAAAGAAGATTTTTCATCCGATTTCTGATCCCATTTAACTGATGCGCCCTTTTCAACCAT
>JBDSHB010000415.1:0-4555 GCA_039918695.1 Nitrospirales bacterium
TGATTGGCCCCTCCTGTTCTTGCTAAGATCGAATTTGAGATAGAAATTGCACTTCCAGATACTTTGTAGAATTAGATGACTATTCGGTTGCCAGCTATCAATCCAGTTTGTCAGTGCTCTCCGATCAATTGCTTTTGGACTTAAAACAGCCCGTCTTCCTACCCTCGGTCGTGATTTTTAAATTATCTGTAAATTGTTTTTCTTCCTAAATGTTACTATACCTTTCATTTCACAAGATGCCAAAATTACACGGCTGATAGTTTGAGAAATATGCGATTTTTTCTACATCTCTTTCGCCAGGTCACCTCGTCGATCTTTGAGCGGCAATACATTCATTAAATGAGCTACTTCATGTAAGTATTTGGCCATGCATAGGGGAGGAGTCAACCAATGATTCAAATTTCGTACATCAGTACCGCCACGAAACCGATGTCACAAGAGGATTTGGAACAAATTCTAGGGAGCAGCCGGGAAAACAATGCGCAATTGGGCATTACAGGAATGCTGCTCTATGGGAACAATACCTTCATTCAAATTCTGGAAGGGGAAGAGAATACGGTAAATGAATTGATTGGGAGAATTAAAAAGGATTCTCGCCACACCGATTTTCAAGTGCTGAAGAAAAAAGCCGTTGATCGTCGCGAGTATGCCGACTGGAGCATGGGATTTAAAAGGGTATCCGGGGAAGAATTTCAGGCCGTGAAAGGACTCGAAAACCTCGTTGAGAATGATTTCAATACGAAGTTTTTGGGAAGTCACGAAAACATCGTGGATTCCTTGATGGAGCATTTCCGCAAGGACCGGCTAAAAAAAATCGGGCAGGAAGAATTATCCCTCGATCAAGAAGATCGTCTGATACAAGTCCTCCACCAGACCATACGGGCAGCCGTAAAAGTCCTGGCAGTCTTGATGGTGTTTACTATTCTGTGGGGTGTCGTTGATGTGGTGTATATCATCTATCAAAAACTCATATTACCGAGTTTCACGACATTTACCATTAGGGATATCGTCACCACATTTGGTGCATTTCTAGCCGTTCTCATTGCCATAGAAATTTTTATTAACATTACGCTGTATATACGCAAAGACGTTATTCACATTAAAATGGTCGTGGCTACAGCGTTAATGGCTATAGCCCGAAAGGTGATCATTTTCGATTTCAAAGAAATCACACCTCCATATATTTTTGCGACTGCTGCCGTGGTGCTGGCGCTAGGCATTACCTACTGGCTCATTGAAAGACGGTTGACCTGGGGTGAACCGGATAATCTTTAATACAACGAGTGTTGGGTTGTCACCTCCATCGGAGGTCTACCAAATACCATCCCATGGCTGAATCAGGATTAAGCCAAATGCTATTTACGGAATTTTTTCTTTTAGGTAGTGTGGGAGCATTGCATTTACGGCTTTAAATAGTGTGGAAGGCATAAGGCATGACAAGAACCAATTGCCCCATCGTGGTCTGGTTTCGCCAGGATTTACGCATCAAGGACAACCCGGCCTTGTTGGCCGCTCATCAAACAGGGCACCCTATCCTCCCGTTATTTATTTTGGATAAGGAAAATAGCGGAGAATGGAAGTTCGGCGCGGCCAGCCGTTGGTGGTTGCATGAAAGTCTCAAGGCCCTGAACGAAAATTTGGAGAGAAAGATTTGCTTCCAGGCAGGATCGACTGAAAAGATAATAAAAAACCTCATGAAGGAGTCAGGAGCAGAAGCGATTTATTGGAACCGATGTTACGAGCCCTGGCGAATCGCAAGCGATGGACACATTCAGGAAACATTGCAGACCAAAAAAATTGAGGTTCACACCTTTAACGGCGCCCTCCTCTTTGAACCCCAGACAGCACTCAAAAAGGACGGCACTCCCTATAAAGTGTTCACGCCCTTTTATCAAAGGGGATGTCTCAGAAAGGGCAATGACCCGCGGCGACCTTCGAAATCCCCAAAAAAGTTGATGTTATCCACACACAAAGGTCTTGTACTTAAAGAATTAGACCTGCTGCCAACCTTTCCTTGGCACAAAAAACTTTCTAAGCATTGGCAGCCCGGAGAAGCCGGGGCACAGGCCCGACTGAAAGCATTTCTCAAAAGCGGCCTCAAACAGTACAAAGAAGGCCGGAACTATCCCTCCAGAAACAATGTCTCCCGACTATCGCCGCATCTGCATTTCGGAGAAATCTCACCGAATAAGGTGTGGCATGCCGCCAAACAACGCATGGGCGTGGAAGGATGGCGGAATGACGGGGAAACGTTTCTGAGTGAACTGGGATGGCGGGAGTTTTCCCACAGTCTGCTCTTCCATTTCCCCGACCTCCCCCGAAAAAATCTGCAAAAGAAATTTAATACATTTCCCTGGCGTAAAGATCAGAAGGCTCTGAAAAGGTGGCAACAGGGCCAAACCGGCTACCCTATTGTGGATGCCGGCATGCGTGAACTGTGGGAAACCGGCTACATGCATAACCGCGTCCGCATGATTGTTGGATCCTTTCTGGTCAAAAACCTAATGTTGCACTGGCACCTTGGGGAAGACTGGTTCTGGGATACGTTAGTGGATGCCGATCTGGCCAACAACAGTGCCAGCTGGCAATGGATCGCAGGCTGTGGAGCCGATGCGGCACCATTTTTTAGAATTTTCAACCCCGTCACGCAGGGAAAAAGGTTTGATGAAAATGGCGAGTATGTTCGGCGGTTCGTCCCTGAATTAAAAAAAATGCCGATGACATACCTGCATAATCCATGGGAAGCGCCCGAAAAAGTCTTGGTGGATGCGGGGGTGAAACTCGGAGAAAATTATCCCCTGCCGATCGTCAAACTCGGCGGTTCCAGGAAGCGAGCGTTGGAAGCATTTTCGGGATTGACCTAATCATCGAAAATGCCCCTATTTAACAAGGTCAAAAAGCGGCCAGGGCCCAATATTTGATTCGTATTATAGCGAGTGCAGCGAGCCCCGCTGCCTTGCCTAACGGGGGCCTCAGCGAGCACCCGGGTCGAGGGAGGACACCGTGGAGAGACATTGTATGAACATTCACAAACGGTACCTGATACTGCTGTTTTTGATTTGGCTTTCAGGGGGATACCTTGTTAATTCCCTTCAGGCCCAGGAAAGACCAGTCAAGGAATTCAACGTAACCGTTGAAGAAATGACCATGACATTACTGGAGGATCCCAAAAAAGAAGTGACTGTTTGGGCCTATGCATTAAAAGGGCAAAAGCCGTCGGTTCCCGGTCCGGTCATTCGGGTCAACAAAGGCGATCTGGTCAAGGTACATTTCACCAACACGCATCAACTCCCACACACCATGCACTTTCACGGAGTGCATCCGTTTAACATGGACGGAAATGGCCAGCGGACCATGGGACGTGAGCAACTCCAGATGCCAGGTGAATCCTACACCTATGAATGGGTGGCGGAAGATCCTGGCTATTATTTATATCATTGCCATTTCGATACAGCGAATCACCTTGATCACGGCATGTACGGACTGTTTGTTGTCGAAGATCCATCATGGCCGCAGGTTGATCGGGAACTTGTCACGTTTTGGGACGAGTGGGACACGAATGGTGATGGCCTCTACGACACCCACACGATCAATAGCCGGTCTGCTCCCAGCTATATCGCGTTGAATGCCAAAACAGGTGATCGGGTTCGCATGATACTGGCCAACATCGGTTTTGAATTTCACACTCCGCATCTTCATGGTCAAAAATGGATGGAGGTCAATTCCGGAAATCCGCAACTCCCCGGATGGAACAATCCCAACGCGGTCCTCACCGTCGGACCCGCTGAAATCAAAGTCGTCGAGTTTAGTGCCAAGTATGAGGGAACCTGGCTGTTTCATTGCCATGTCGTGCCCCATGTGGCTGACGATAAGAAATATCCCCGTGGAATGTTGACCCTTCTGAAGGTATCCGGTGAATCCGCGATTTCCTCCATACAACCGGAAGGTGAAAAGGGGCTAGTGGGTGAACAAGCAAGCCTTTCCCAAGAACCTCGCGTGGCGTCTATACCGGGCTTTCAACCCTTCGATTACCCAAACGGAATCGCCTCGAGGGGCTATGACGTTTACGGTAAAAACTGCAAGGCCTGTCACGGTCATCTGGCAAACGGGGAATATGGCCCGAAATTACAGGAGAATCCTGTTCTTGAAAATAACGACACCTTCTGGAAAACAGTGGTGAAAGGGCGTGGCAACATGCCCGCCTGGGAGGACCGACTGAGCGTCCAGCAGATTGCCGACGTCCAAGCCTACTTGAAGACACTCAAGCCGGCCCCACCGCCCTGACCCGCCGACTCTGAGGGGAAATAAATCTTCAAGGCAAGATGAGCTTTTCTTTACATAAACAACGCATGGATAAAAAGTCCCTCATCAGATCTAGCCCAGCACCTCCTGCTTTTCACCAGAAGATGCAGCCACATTCCAATTCCGCGAAGCCCTACCCGCTGACGGTGTATTATGACGGCGAATGCCCGATTTGTCGTCGAGAGATCGATCTGATGAAAATGTTCAATCGAAAAGACCATCTTCAATTCATTGATTTCTCAAATTCTTCTTT
>JBDSHB010000416.1:0-3255 GCA_039918695.1 Nitrospirales bacterium
TCCGGTGAGAAATGAGTGGCAGCAGTAGCGTACAATTGAGAAACTTTTGAATAATTGAATAGCTCTTAATGAGGAGAAAGCTCTTATGGATGCGACTGTCTTTGAAATGACGATTCCTGTTTCGGTGGATGCCGCTGAGTTAGCGGGTATTCTGGATTGCCAGGAATTTCTGGGAGCATGGGATGCGGAGGGTTCGGTCGTGCTCTATTGGAGTAAGAATGGAGCAGCCATTCTTCAGCAGGTTCGGTCGGCGATCAGCGTACTGGGTATGGTTCCCCCGGAAGGGTCACTTCAGTTTCATCCAGTGAAAGCTCAGGATTGGAATGCCACATGGGCGGCGTCCGTTCAGCCTATTCGTATCGGCCGTCGAATTGGGGTCCGCCCGAGTTGGGCGACCATGGATATGCCCCAGGATGGAGTGGAATTGATCATCGATCCCAAGCAGGCATTTGGGACCGGTCATCATGCTACGACCCAATTGATTCTCGAATGGTTGGAAGGGGTCACGTGGGTTCCAGGCATGCGGGTGCTGGATGTAGGGACGGGGAGCGGCATTCTGGCGATGGCGGCATTGCGCCTGGGAGCGACCACGGCGCTGGGAATTGATGTGGATACCACGGCGCTGGACTGTGCCAGGGAATACGCAGCCGTGAATAACATTCAAGAAGAATTGACCCTGTCCTCTTGCCAATTGGCCACGCTACCCGATCAATCATTTGATGTCATTCTGGCCAACCTGGATCGCAGAACTATACTTCAAGTAATGGTTGAATTTCCTAGGATGCGGGGTCTGCATACGCAGTTGGTGTTGTCCGGGTTGTTGGAGGAAGATGAATCTGAGATTGTCGGGCAATTGGAAGGACAGGGATGGCTTCGACGCCATGTCAGGAGGTGTGATGGCTGGATAGCCATTCAGTTGGGAGTCGCTTCTCCCGATTCGTCTTCTTCGGGTTGAGACTCCAGGAATGCAATGAGGGCGTGGTAGCTGAGTTGCCGAACTTCCGCTTTCGATCCGGTGCCCTGATCCAGATTTTTTCGCAACCAGACGGTTTCTGAAATGTGAGTGGTCGCTTTGTTGCACAGGGTCCACATCTGGTGAAGGAATTCGATGGGAAGGCCAACCTGGACGCCTTCTGATTCAATACGGTCATCCAAAATAGCCAGGAGATCCGAGATGGCCTCGTCCGCCCGATAAGGTTGGGAAGCGAATCCAAATCTGGCGTGGGCTGCTTCCTCTTGTTTGGCTTGCTCGACTAAGTCATGCATGTACTCCTTGAGCAGACCAATGATTCGTCCAGGAAATCGCATGGGGTCGTGGGGTCCTCTCTCTGGATTTGTTCGTCAGACGAAATGAAATATTTTTAGATGCGGGAATCTCTTTTATGAGATGTGGGAGATCCCATCGCTTAATCATCAAAGAGGGTGTCGACGTCCGGCTTCACCACGCCGGGAGGGAGTCCGGGTTTCCAGTCTCCGTATTTTCCGTCCGGACGATGGAAGTATTGATGATGTTGGCGCTTGATGACCCAATCCTCACCGTCGGCCCACAATTGTCGAATTTCTTCCTGCTCCATTGAATTCGGTTCTCCTGTCTTGTGAAATCTACCAGGGGGAGATGTAATCGTGATATATGGGCTTGAGGTATCTTAATAAAACCGTCCCCTTCGGGCAATTCATATTATTTTTGAAGAGGATTGGTATGGTGAACACCATCTGATGAGACTATGGATCAGACAAAAACGCGAAATGCACGCTCAGAGACGGTCACCTACAATGGTATCGTGAAAAATATTTCTTTACCGCCGCTTGATGCCGGTCCGCCATGACGTTGAAGCCAGGAAGCATGAAAATTGCGGTGATCGGCGGGGGGCCTGCGGGGTTGATGGCTGCGGAGGCTGCGATTGCCATGGGCGCACACGTGGATCTGTATGACGCCATGGCCTCCGTCGGTCGAAAATTTCTGTTAGCGGGGAAGGGTGGGCTCAATTTGACGCATTCTGAGCCATTAGAGAAATTTATTTTTCGGTATGGTTCCCGGCAGGGTCAGATCCAATCGTTGCTCGCTGGATTTGGCCCGGATGTCTTGCGCAAGTGGGCTCGTGAACTGGGTGTTGAGACTTTTATCGGAACATCCGGCCGCGTGTTTCCCACAGATCTCAAGTCTGCACCTCTTTTGCGCGCGTGGCTGCGCCGATTGCGCCAGCAGGGGATGGCGATTCATGTGCGGCATCGCTGGTGTGGCTGGTCGGAGAACGACACCCTCCGGTTTTCCACGCCGCAAGGAGATCGTCTCGTTTCTGCTGATGCCGTGGTACTGGCGTTGGGTGGTGGCAGTTGGTCCAGATTCGGTTCCGATGGGGCATGGGTGCCGTTGCTCGCCGGGCGTGGTGTTTCCATTGAACCGCTGAAGCCGGCGAACTGTGGCTTTGATGTCGACTGGAGCCCGCACCTTCGTGGCCGCTATGCCGGGTATCCCGTGAAGCCGGTTGTCGTGGCGGGAACCACTCAGGAGGGGGTTGAGTTTCGGCAACAGGGCGAATTTGTCGTGACGGAGACCGGCATTGAGGGAGGCGTGATCTACGCGATTTCGGCATGGATACGTGACGAGATTACGCAAACGGGCACGGCGCTTCTTCGATTGGACCTGGCGCCAGACCGGGATGTGTCGCGCCTTATTTCAGACTTATCACGGCCGCGTGGTTCACGCTCGATGGCGAGCCACCTGCAGCGCCGGGTTGGTATTTCAGGGGTGAAAGCCGGCCTTTTGAGGGAATATGTGTCCAAGAAAGACTTTGTCGACCCGGTGCTGCTCGGGACGGCCATCAAATCGCTGCCGGTACGTCCCGTCGCCCCGCGCCCGTTGGACGAGGCGATCAGCACGGCGGGTGGAGTAGCGTTTGAAGCCTTGGACGGGCGACTCATGATTCGCACGTTGCCGGGAGTATTTTGTGCGGGAGAGATGCTGGATTGGGAAGCGCCAACCGGTGGCTATCTTCTGACTGCCTGTTTTGCCAGTGGCCATGCTGCGGGTGTTGGGGCTGTGAGGTGGCTTCAATTAACGCGGGACTCCACTTAGGTCGAGTTCTGTTCTGACAACCGGCAACCCCCTGCATGAGCTCTGGTCATGGACACTTTCCCATTTCCTCATCAAAACGGGGACGATGACTCCCGCAGGGAAAACTAGATAAGAAAAATTACGCTCCCAGGCGTTGGCGTGAGCATTTCACTTGGTATAAAATATTCACTTTGTGTCTT
>JBDSHB010000417.1:0-6748 GCA_039918695.1 Nitrospirales bacterium
CAGATCTTCCGTCATCAACCGAGCCTGAGCAATCTCCTCGACAACCCGTCGGTACCCGCCAAACAACTGCGCAATGGGCTCAAGCTCCGCCCGCTCTTTATTGAGCGCAACCAGAAGGGTCGATTGAGACAGGATAGCCGGATCCGATAACTGATCGTTGAGGGTGTCATACTTATTCGCAATGGCCTCCCATTTGCTGAATAATCCGCCCTCTTTCAGCTCTGTTTTAGTAACTGGGGGCATATACGTAGTTTAGCAGGAAATTAAATAACTCAACAGGCTCTCTTTCCTGAACAACCGTGACCACCATCCTCATACGGACATTTTCCTAGTAAAGGTGGGGCTGACTCGAGGAAACCTTGTCAGTGTTTTGGTGCACCCATGCTGAAATACCCCGTCTTGTCGACCGCAGATAGATAAAAAACGGCAGACAGGGCACCTTCAACACCCTGCACGGACGTCATCCCCTCGAGGATTGGATAGGCAGGAAAATGGAGAAGAGGAAAAATTCTTTACGCTTTGGCTTTGGGCTTAGCCAATTTGGCGTATTTTTTATTGAAACGTTCTACCCGTCCTTCAGCATCCACAATTTTCTGGGTGCCCGTGAAAAACGGATGACAACTGGAACAGATATCGACCTTCAAGTCTCCCACGGTCGTCCGGGTTTGATAGGTCATGCCGCACGCGCAACTCACATTTGCAAATTCATAAGCCGGATGAATACCCTTTTTCATACTACCTCCTTCAACGCCATCCCTCTTTTCAATGTCTAAATCTTAAAAAGCCTCAACACGAAACCCCTATTGTGAATTATCGATTCATAGATTGCAAGAACTCATTATTGCTCTTAGTTCCCCCAATTTTATCCATGAGAAATTCCATCGCCTCCATGGTCCCGAGAGGACTTAATACCTTTCTAAGGATCCACATTTTATTCAGGCGGTCGCGATCAACCAGTAACTCTTCTTTTCTCGTGCCGGATTGGCTGATATCGATGGCGGGGAAGAGCCGTTTATCCGCTAAACGACGATCTAAATGCACTTCCATATTGCCCGTGCCCTTAAACTCTTCAAAAATGACATCGTCCATTCGACTTCCAGTATCAACTAATGCCGTGGCCAGAATCGTCAAACTTCCACCAAATTCGATATTTCTGGCGGCTCCAAAAAACCGTTTAGGCCGTTGAAGGGCATTGGAATCCAAACCTCCCGATAACACCTTTCCACTGGGAGGGGAAATCGTATTGTAGGCACGCGCCAATCGAGTCACACTATCTAATAAAATTACCACATCCCGTTTATGTTCAACCAACCGCTTGGCTTTTTCCATGACAATTTCTGCCACCTGGGCATGGCGCTGGGGGGGCTCATCAAACGTGGAGCTAATCACTTCGGCGGCTTTGACCTGGCGCTGCCAGTCGGTGACTTCCTCAGGTCGTTCATCGATCAGGAGAACAATCAAAACAATTTCCGGATGATTCGCAATAATGGCGCGCGCTACAGCCTGTAAGAGCATGGTCTTTCCCGTCCTGGGAGCCGCCACGATTAATCCTCGTTGTCCTTTGCCAATTGGCGTCGTGAGCTCCATCACTCTGGTGCAATACTCTTCAGGATCAAATTCCAGGTTGATCCGTTCTTCAGGATACAGCGGAGTGAGATTATCGAACAGAATTTTATCCCGCTGCACCTCAGGCTCATCATAATTAATTTTTTCGACTTTCAAGAGCGCAAAATACCGCTCTCCGTCCTTCGGCGGACGAATCTGCCCTGAGACAATATCACCCGTTCGCAAATTAAATCGTCGAATTTGAGACGGGGAAATATAAATATCATCGGGTCCCGGCAGGTAGTTGGAATCCGGAGCCCGGAGAAATCCAAATCCATCGGACAGGGTCTCAAGGACTCCTTCTCCGAATATGACTCCGTTCTTGTCGCTCTGCCCCTGAAGAATCGAGAATATCAGCTCTTGCTTGCGCAAATTCGGCGCCCCATCAATTTTTAAGTCGCGCGCGATTTCATTTAATTCTCCAATAGACTTTTGCTTCAATTCGGCAAGATACATTTGGTTACTCCATTCATTGGCCGGTAGGGTTTTCTCGTGGGCTTAGCCTGTTACGAGGGGTGGAAAGAATACGAACATTCTCGGATCTGGTTGTGCGCTGCAAATTTTGGCGATCCCCGAAAGGGAACCACTCCAGACTTAATAAAAATAAAAAATTTAAACCGCTGTTGTGTGTTTAGGAAGAATGTTTAGAGAAACTGAAGAACCACACTTGTCAAAACCACCCGTGTTGTCCTATCTACGATTTGAAATATTACGTGAAGTCCGAGAAGTTAATTGGCGGAAATGGATTTTGCTATCAATTGGGCAGGTCTTAAGTAATTATTTATCTCACTATTGAATGTCTTGTCAATAGGCTCCTTTCGGAAGTTGCGACAAGAAACTCAAACTTTCACCCAGACCACTTATGGAAAAGTCCCCATATTCTCTCATGGTTGGCACCATTCTTCTTATTATGGTAAACCATTATGACTGTAATGGAAAGTCAACAAGGAAGGGTCCTCTCCCATGTCTGATTCAGGTTTTCCCTTTTCCAGTGAACGGATTTTCACCCTCTCCGAAGCCAACGGATTAATCCCCGAGCTGGAACAATTTTGGGGCAACATTAAAGCGGGGCGACAAATACTTATTGACACCAGGGAAGAAGTCAAAAAAGCCAGCGCACAAGCGTCATGTGGAGGAGGAACGGTCGTAGGTGTCCAATATATCAAAGGGTTACAAGACATCAATGGCAGCCTGCATGCCATTCAAGAACTCGGCGTGGTGATTAAAGATGTGGAAATCGGTTTATGTGATTTCCCGTTTCTCCTTGATGACCGCCTGGTATTTTTATGTTGGAAATGCGGAGAAGAACAGGTTCGCTGGTGGCACGATATCGACAGCGGATATGGAAACAGACAACCCATTGAAGACCAGAATCCATAGACCTGCCCCGCATTCGCCAATTCGTTTCAAGCCCATTCTCCAGACAACCAGATCTTCCGATGGAAAATGACCATACCACGGTCTCCTGATATCATGGATTCCCCATCGCCCTCGTAGAAGCCAGGCAATCCATGAGACTTCGGTAAAAAACAGAAGAGAAAGAATGAAATTCGTGATTCTAGGAAAAGATGGTCCTGAGGGGGCACGAAAACGCCCCATTTATCGAGAAGCCCACCTCAAACGGCTTGAAGCATGGGCACAACAAGGGAAAATTATTTTGGTGGTCCTCTGACCGATCAAATGGGAAGCCTTATCGTGGTTGAAGCAGAATCATTCGAAGAAGTCCAAGCGTTTGCCAAGGATGACCCCTATACCATTTTTGGGGTTTTTCAGGAAGTCACCATTCACCCGTTTTCACAGGGCGGTTTCAAGTTCCAAGTGCAACACTCTTTGAAAGGCGATAAGGTCTTATATTTCAATGGCTTTGGTGACTGGGAGAACATAGGAAGAGAATATAGTCTTGGGGACAGTCCTATAGACCGCAGCTACTGGTTCACTCTCAAAGGTTACGATCCACCTGATAGTAAAAGCCATGAACTCCCTGTTGCACTTGGAGTTAGAACCTAAGCAGGTATTTCCCACAGCGAATCATTCACCTTAACCGGGAAAAAACAAAAGATGAATTCACAAAAAACTTGGAAATCCCTACGCAGCTATTTTTTGGTGAACAAAGGCTCAGTCTTTTTCGGAACAAAATCCAACACCCGTTGCCATTCATCCGGACGCACTGGTTGAATCGAGAGCCGAGAACCTTTACGAAGAAGTTCCATTTCCTCTATTCCCTTAAGGGCTCGCAACTGATCCAAATGCAAGGCCTGAGGAAACTTTTTCACGAACTGGACATCCACAAGGAACCAACGGGGCGAATCCGGAGCACTGCGCGGATCAAAATATCGGCTCCTTGAATCGAATGCAAAGGAGTCAGGATAAGCGGCCTTAACCACTTTAATGATTCCGACTATAGCTGGAGGGTCCGTATTGCTATGGTAAAAAAATCCCAAATCCCCAACATTCATGGATTTCATGAAATTTCGAGCCTGGTAATTACGTACGCCTTCCCAACATGTGGTCTGCCGGGGAGATGTAACCAGATCATCAATGGAAAAGGTTGTCGGCTCTGATTTGAACAACCAATACTGTGCCATCATGCCTCACTCATTGGCTTTGAAAACCACAAACACCGTTGAGCAATTATAAAGTGTACATTTTTCAGAGTACAATTGGACCTTTACCTAACGCGTCTCCAGTATGATTGCTTAATATTTTTGAGGCACCATTCCAACTATGATTGATCAATTAATTCAGTTTGCCGAATCTTGGGTTCCCCGGGAAATCTGGTTCGGCATGATCACCTTTTCTCTCATTGCCTTTGTAGGAACCCTCATTGCGATCCCTGCGATGTTAATTCGCCTGCCACCTGATTACTTCAACAATCATGGCCACCGCAAGTGGTTTGCCAATCATCATCCAATTATTCGGGCCATTGGGTTGATGGTGAAAAACGGCCTGGGACTCATCTTTCTGGTAGCTGGAATTGCCATGCTGGTCTTACCAGGACAAGGGATCCTCACAATGGTCCTGGGTATTTTGTTTCTGGATTTTCCGGGAAAACACCGGGTCGAACAAAAACTCATTCGGCAACCCCAGATTCTCAGCGCCATCAACTCCATGCGAGAAAAAGCGGGGAAACTCCCGTTTGTGTTTCATGAAAAAACGCCGACCTAACCACATGTCGGCCTGAACACATCTCAGTCTACACCCGTTTACACCCTTTTCTCCCATTGCTAGGATGCCGCGCATGTCTTTGTTGCATAAGATCGGATGGCTAGGGCTCGCCGGACTCTGTGCCGTGGGATTCGGCCATGTTGTCGGCATAATCAATCCTCACGAAAAAGTTAACGGGCTGTGGCTCGTGGTCGCCGCCTCATGTTTTTATGTGTTGGCCTATCGATTCTATGGTCGGTTTTTGGCGCAGCGAGTCATGAACCTGGATGACCGCCGTCAGACACCCGCGCACCGGTTGGAAGACGGCACCAATTTCTATCCCGCCAACAAATACATTCTCTTCGGCCATCATTTTGCCGCCATCGCCGGAGCGGGTCCATTACTCGGTCCCGTGCTGGCAGCACAATTTGGCTTTCTCCCAGGGTTTTTATGGATTGTCCTCGGCGCGGTCCTGGCAGGCGCGGTCCAGGATTTCATTATTCTCGTGGCCTCCATGCGACGAAATGGTCGTTCACTTCCGGAAATCGCCCATGCTGAATTGGGTCCCATCACTGGCCTGGCCACGGCCATCGCCGTGCTCTTTATCGTGGTTGTCGCGCTAGCCGGGTTAGGTCTGGCCGTTGTCAACGCGCTTTACCTCAATGCCTGGGGCACCTTCACCATCATCATGACCATTCCCATCGCCTTGTTCATGGGGCTGTACCTTCAAAAATTTCGCCAGGGACAGGTCGGGGAAATGACCCTGATCGGATTAGGACTGTTAGTACTGACCATTATCATAGGCCGAACCGTGGCCCAATCAGATTGGGCGGATTGGTTCCTCTGGGATCGCACCACACTGACCTGGAGTCTCGCGGCTTATGGGTTTCTTGCTTCAGTCCTCCCCGTCTGGATTTTATTAGTACCTCGAGACTATCTCTCAACATTTATGAAATTAGGCGTGATCGCCCTTCTGGCCGTCGGCGTCATTGTGCTCGCCCCCACCATTGAGATGCCTCGCACCACTATTTTTGTGGCTGGCAATGGACCCATCATACCGGGGGCATTGTTTCCTTTTCTCTTTATCACCATTGCCTGTGGGGCTATTTCCGGATTTCATTCCCTGGTCTCCTCAGGAACCACGCCGAAGCTGATCAGTCTGGAATCCCAGGCGATTGTCGGCTATGGCGCCATGCTCCTGGAAAGCTTTGTCGGCGTGATTGCGCTCATTGCCGCCTGCCTCCTCATTCCCGGCGACTACCTCGCCATCAACACCAACCTCTCGGCTGAAACCCTGGAGACCATGGGATTTCCGACCGCCCACATTAAGGAACTCTCCACGCTTGTTGAGGTCGATGTGTCTGGCCGTCCCGGAGGTGCCGTGTCCTTAGCTGTTGGCATGGCCTCGATTTTTTCAGGCTTGCCGGGAATGTCCGGGCTCATGGCTTACTGGTATCAATTCGCCCTCTTATTCGAAGCCTTGTTCATTTTAACCACGATTGATGCCGGCACCCGAGTCGCCCGATACCTGGTACAGGAGTTAGGGGGACGGGTCTATGCTCCACTCAAACAAATCAATTGGTGGCCCGGTATACTGGGCGCCAGTCTGTTCGTAGTTGCCGCGTGGGGATATCTCATTGGCACCGGATCCATTGCCACCATCTGGCCTATGTTCGGGGCGGCCAATCAATTACTCGGCATGCTCGCTCTCTGTATCGCCACGACCGTGCTCATCAAAATGAACAAAACATCCTATCTGTGGGTGACAGTGATCCCGATGGTGTTTGTTGGCGTGATCACGCTGGCCGGATGCTATGAACTCTTTGTGATCTTTATCAGTCGGGCGCTCTCAGCCGATGGGTCGCAAAGCCTGTCCATGTTCATCAATGCCTCACTCGTCGGCCTGGTGGCCATACTCGCACTCATTGTCCTCACAGACAGCGCCAGAAAATGGTATGGCTATCTCGTACACAAAAAGCCACTGAACAACACTGAAGTG
>JBDSHB010000418.1:0-5197 GCA_039918695.1 Nitrospirales bacterium
AGTGCGCGCTCACAAATATTTTCTGCCAAATCGCTCATGCGCTCCAATTCAGTGGAAATCTTCATGGCCGTCGTGACAAACCGGAGATCTTTAGCGGCCGGTTGGTGGAGAGCCAACAATTCGAGACAGAGTTCGTCAATGGCCACGTCCATGGTATTCACCTGACGATCATTCTGAATGACCTGATTCGCCACCAGGTCATCTCGATCCACAAGTGCGATAAGCGCTTGACGGATTTGCCCTTCAACGAGCGCCCCCATCCGCAATATCCTCTGCCTGAGGTCCGCCAACGAATCATCAAAATGTCGCTTCATCGTGATCCTTTATTCTGGTCTACTGGAAATCAGCCGAACCGCCCCGTCACGTAATCTTCCGTTCGGGAATCACCGGGATTGGTAAAAATCTTCTTGGTGCCCTCGAATTCGATTAACTCCCCTAATAAGAAAAACCCCGTCAAATCAGAAACCCGCCCCGCCTGTTGCATGTTATGCGTCACTATCACGACCGTGAGCCGCTCTTTCAACGTATGGAGAAGTTCTTCAATTCTGCCGGTGGAGATCGGATCAAGGGCCGAACACGGTTCATCCATCAACAGCACTTCCGGATTGACCGCAAGCGCTCTCGCAATACAGAGTCGTTGTTGTTGGCCTCCCGATAAACCCAAGGCACTGGCATGCAACCGATCTTTAACCTCATCCCACAACCCCGCTCCTTGAAGGCTTGTCTCAACGATCTGGTCAAGGGTGGCACGTTTGCGGATTTTCTGCAATTGCGGGCCATACGCCACATTCTGCCAGACGGTTTTCGGAAACGGATTAATTTTCTGAAACACCATACCAACCCGGGTTCGAAGATCGGTGGCATCGACTTCAGGTCGATAAATATTTTCATCATCCAGAAGGATGGTTCCTTCGACCCTGGTGCCATCAACCAGATCATTCAGACGATTGAGGCACCGCAAGAGGGTTGATTTTCCACAACCGGAAGGTCCGATAAATGCTGTGACTTTATTCGCAGGAATGGTCATATTCACACATTTGAGGGCCTGAACCGTACCGTAGTAAAAATTCATATCTTGAATAACAATTTTCGCAGGTGCATCGGTCAATGGAAGTTGTGCCGTTTCAGATTCTACAAAAGTCTTCTTCATCGGATGCATTTGCCTTGTTTCAAGCACCAGCCTCAGGGACTTTGCAGCGGTGGTCTTGGCCAAAGACATAGATTTTTCCAAAAAATTCTGCTCGATTTTCATCATTGTACCTCATTTAGACCGAAGCACCAGCGTAGCGCTTCCGCATGCGGGTCCGGAGTGCAATCGCCGTCATATTCAAAAGGAGAACGACAAGAACCAGGACCAGGGTTGTGACATAGACCATGGGCTTGGCCGCCTCCACATTAGGGGATTGAAACCCCACATCATAGATATGAAATCCCAAATGCATAAATTTTCGATCAAGATGCATAAAGGGAAACTGCCCATCAAGCGGCAAGGCCGGAGCAAGTTTGACCACGCCGGTCAACATCAGTGGTGCCACTTCCCCGGTAGCCCGCGACACCGCGAGAATCAAACCGGTTAAAATTCCCGGCATGGCGCAAGGCAGCACAACCCGCATGAGCGATTCAAATTTTGTCGCGCCCAACCCCAACGACCCCTCCCGATATTCTCTGGGAACAGCCGACAAGCCTTCTTCGGTAGCCACAATGACCACCGGCACGGTCATGAGGGCCAACGTGAGCGAAGCCCATAACATTCCCCCTGTTCCAAACGTCGGATTCGGCAGCGAGGCGGAGAAGAATAATTGGTCAATGGAGCCTCCCACCGCATAGACAAAAAACCCCAGACCGAACACACCAAAGACAATTGACGGAACCCCCGCAAGATTATTCACCGCAATCCGGATCATTCGAGTCAACAGGCCTTGCTTGGCATATTCTTTTAAATACACGGCGGCCAAGACTCCAAACGGGACCACCACCACACTCATCACCAATACCATCATGACCGTACCAAATATTGCCGGAAAGATCCCACCTTCGGTATTCGCTTCCCGTGGCTCATCGGTCAGGACATTCCAGAAATTTTCCACATACATCTTGGTTTTGTCCCACCCACTCATGGAATTTGGACGCCACGCCTTCACAAGGCCGCCAACAGGAAATGTTTTTTCCTCTCCAGTGATATCCATGAGGGTGACCCGATACCGGTTCAATCGCTCATACAGCCCCACCAATCGTTGGATCTGCTCCTGATAGGCCGCTTCCCGTTGTTGGATATCCTGTTGAAGGGAGTCGGCGGAATCCTGCGAAACGTTCCCCTTCAACTCCAAGGTCTTAAGACTGAGGCGCGCACGCTCCATGTCAGCATTAATGGCGCCAATCACATCGCGTTCAATATGATGAATCTCCCGGTGAAGTGACTCGGCGTGCTCAAGGAAGGGATACCAGACATTCCACGCAATGTCCCTGCCCTCAGCCAGACGTGTGTCCCCGTCCCACACAGCAGCCACCCAACCATAAAAATTCCCCCATTCCCGTCGTTCAAATGCGATGACACTCTTAGGCCAGGCCCGTTGGGCAATGTCAGCCTCATCAACCCACCGGAAATCCAGTCCGTACACGTCCCGGTTGCCCACCTTCAGTTGTTTGCGAGACTTCCCATCGGGGAATTCTGCGGTAACCGTTTCTGGAATGCGCTGAGTATCCACGATTTCCCCGAGGACCCGGGTGTCATCGTTGAGCGTCAACTGAACAAGATCTTTCGGCCAAAAATAACCCATGCCATTGATAAAAATGAGCGTCAGGAGACCGCCGATCAGCAGCAGAGAACAGGCTAAGGCTCCTCCTGATAACCAGATAAACAATGTGCCGGATGCAAAAAATCGTTGAAGAAATTTCATGGCTGCCCGCCTTAAAATTGAGAATATTTTTGGCGAAGCCGTTGCCGCACGATTTCAGCAATCGTATTAATCGTAAATGTGAAGCCAAACAAAATCAGACCAGACAGGAACAACACACGATACAATGTCCCGCCATGAGGGGCTTCAGGCATTTCTACCGCAATGTTGGCCGATAGCGTACGAAATCCATTAAACATACTCCAATCCATGATCGGGGTATTTCCCGTGGCCATCAGCACAATCATCGTTTCCCCTATCGCACGCCCAAATCCGATCATCAACGCCGAGAAGATGCCCGGACTGGCGGAAATAAGGACTAACCGGGTTAATGTCTGCCACCGCGTCGCTCCCAGAGCCAGAGATCCTGCAACAAGTTGTCGGGGAACATTGGCAATGGCATCTTCGGCAATACTGAAAATAATAGGAATCACAGCAAAACCCATCGCAAAACTAATGACAATGGCATTTCGCTGATCATAGGTTAATCCCAAATTCTGCGCCAACCACTGTTTAAAGTTTCCTCCAAACATCCATCCCTCAATCGCCTGATTGGCCATCAAACAGGCAACCACGGTGAGAATAATGGCAATCATCATGACCATCAGATCAAGTCCATACACATCAAATCGTCTCACCCGAACTGGAAGGAATTGCCAGGCAAGACAACAGGCCGCAATCACCAAAGGAAGGAATCCCACAATGGCGACCACCGCAGGAAAAATTTTCTCTAAGAGAGGAGCAAACCAGAGACCCGCCAGAAATCCCAACACCACCGACGGCAGGGCCGCCATCAGTTCCAAAGACGGCTTTACAACGGAGCGAAGGTGAGGATGCATGAACATAGCCGTATAAATGGCCCCCATGACCGCAAGGGGTATGGCCAACACCATGGCATATAACGTCCCCTTCAACGTGCCAAACATGAGCGGAATGAGGCCTAATTTCGGCTCAAACTCATCCGATCCGCTGGAGGATTGCCAAATCATCTCCGGACGGTCATAGCCTTCATAGGTCACAGGAAAAAATAAGGATTTGAACGTGACCTCCGGATGTGGATTATGAATGGCATAGGTCTGAAGCATGCCATCCTCCCCCAACCACACCAGACCATCCGCTTTTGGAGCATAGCGTAACGATTCAAGGTCATTTCCCTTCCCTGGAATTTCTAAAATCGTTTCTCCCGTCGTGGAATAATGCAGGAACATGGTTCCCTGATTGTCGGCTGTTAAAAATCCTTTATCACGTTGAGACACCGAGAGACTCGTCACCGACCCGGCATGGGGAGTGAAGGTATGTACTTTCCTCAGAAATGCGCCGGATGGCCCCGATTGATCAGCTGAAAACGCCCATGTACTCACGCTTCCTGAAGAAGTACCAACCACCAACGTTCGCTCACCTAATACATATGAGAGAACAGTCACGGCATCTCCAGCCGCACCAACAGGCACGGATTGAGGCATGGCATCAAATCCCTGCCGTTGCCATTCCCATGTTAGGAGATGGCCATCCTTCGTCCCCGCTACCAATCGTTTCCCAACACTATCCAGTGCCAAAGTCGTAAGTTGGGACTTCGGCGGTAAGACGAGCCGATTGGTTGTCACAACGACCTCATCCGAAAAGGAAAAATCCCCTGGTTCCTCAATCCTGGTCACCCAGAGTTCCCCGCCTCCGGTGAGAGCCACCACGGTTTGAAACTCATCACTCCGAGTGACATGCACATGAAGGATAATCCCTTTTCCGTCAGGAACCACCCGAACAGGTTCGTTGACCTTCACGCTCGGGATAATGGTCCGTCTGTCCCCTTGGAAATCAGATCGATAAAGTATTTTGACCGTATAGACGAGTCCCCGGTCTGTTCCGACACTGAGGCTATGGCCTTTCAACCCCATTCGCACGACAGACGTCGGATCACCGCCAATCGACAATTCCCCTCCCACATCAGGAATGGTGGTACCACCGGGTAAGGAAAGAAATTGAAGATATTTTCCCTTGAGAACAAACGGGACTTCCCTATATTCATCAATCCCCACCATCGCCTGCACCATGTTGGAGGATTGAATCTCTGTGAGTGGCACAGACACAGTCCGTTCTGGAGTGACGGTCGCGGGTTGAAACAGAGGAATCACTTCCCACACCAGATACACAAAAATACCTAGAATACTGACAATGGTCGCCAGGCCTCCTGCCCCTACGACATACTTCGCCACATGATCCAGTAGATGACGAATCCGCCTTTGAGCGGCAACGCGAGAACCGACGGCTAACGACTTTCTAGGAGAAACTAAACCACCAGAAGAAGA
>JBDSHB010000419.1:0-4068 GCA_039918695.1 Nitrospirales bacterium
GTGGGCAGCGGATTTTCTGACCACAGCTTTATCGACGGCATGGAAAGCTGAGCCGGTGACCAAGTTGAACTGCATGGTGGGTTATTTTGATATTGATGAAGGGGAAATGAAGACAGACAATATCCTCATTGACACCAATCGACTCACCGTAGCCGGAATTGGAAAATTAAATCTGGTCGATGAAATCATGGATATGGTTTTGACTCCGCGGCCCAAAGACCCCAGTTTGTTTAATCTGGCACACATGGTTCGCATCACCGGGCCGCTTTCAAATCCGGATGTTTCCAACGATAAACTCCGCATTGCTGAAAGCGGGGGATGGGGGTTGTTGGGATTGGTTAATCCGCTGGGATGGGCTATCGCGATTCCCCAGATTGCGGGAACGACGGTCGGGACGATGAATCGTAATCCTTGCGTGGAAGCCATGAAAAGCCGACAACATACGGCTCAGGCCATCGAAGACATCAAGGGTGGTTTGTGGGGGAAGATTAAAAAAACGTTGAGCAATATCGGCGGGTCTTCTGAACCTCCTTTGGAGAATTCACGGTAAAGGAACGCATCCGTATGGTTCAGATTGTACGGACAGAAATTCGGAGGTTACTCATCCGGGGACGACATGTAAACACCAATGAATTTACATGATGTTGAGAAGAAAGAGTTATTGGTATCCTTGTCTGAATGAACATTGGGAAAGACACATCACTGAATTTATGAAGACGGAGGATTGGTGCCTTTCGGTGAATTCGGCTACCAATGACCTTTATAAGCTGGAACTACTCGGGGTTAACCTCAGATGTGGATTGAAGTTGGAAGGGAGTGTCGCAAATGTTGGGATGAGCCTGTTCAAAGAAATATGGTCGTTCAATAAAAAACAACATGGAGAACATCAGCCCAGCGAATCCCGTAGGCAAGCTCGACGGGAGGGAGCGCGGCTTTCACAAAAGGCGATAACTAATGAATTTTCCCATCCAGACATTACAAATTCTTAAAGTTGGAGTAGTCCTTGGGGTGTTACTCAGTTTCCCAATGGCAAGTATTGGAATGACCAATGCGATCACCACCCCTCCTCCCGTGAGTGGCCATGAACTTTCAATTCAATCCATCACGCCGGCTGATGTGTTCGCACGTGTGCAACTGGTACGCAAGGAACTGGACGACATCCGTTTTGAAATGGGGAAACCCAAGAGTCGCGAAGTAGGCCTCCTCGTTGAAGAGGCGACTCCCCACGAGGTGTTCTTTCAAGCCAAAACCCTTAATCAAAAAGTGGCCCTGTTGATAACGGAACTCACCGAAGCATCTGAACTCCTTGGCATAGAAGAGGACCCGGACGAAATTCGTCCTTTTCATGTCTGGAAAATGATCGATACTTCTCTGCACCGCATCCTGTCTCTTAAGCAGCAGCTAGGGCTCCATCTGACGAATAGTGAAGGCTTGGCCGACGTGGGAACCACCCCCACTCAAGTCTTTTTTGTTATTGGATTGGCGAATATGCAACTCAATCATTTGCTGATGCACCAGTTCTCTCCCAAAGATGTTGCGGAACAGGTCAGCCTGGGCATTGAATACACCGCACATCTTTTGCGTCAATTTCCTGCTGCTCACGCTCCGGTTCCGCTCCCTGCACTTGAACGGGGTCGCAAGTCATGGAATAGCTATGACCATCTCATTGATTGCTATATGGTGTTGGGAAGAATTGCCCGGGCCTCCAATATTCAAATGTTAAATTTGGCCCCTCAGAATCTTGATCGTCCCGACATTCAGCCGAATGATGTCTACGATTTAGCAACTCTGGTCATCTCTGAACTCGCGTATCTCCATGCCCATCTCCCTCAAACCCCTCCACCTCAACCGGTCAGACTGCATGCTCCTATCTTGCCATCCCATGTGTATCAACAGGTCGGGGGACTCCTGGCTCAACTACAGGTATTGCAAACGGAGGTGCAATCTCATCCAGAATGGCTCCCATAGCCTGTTCGTCTAAATGAGGGCCGGAACCACACGATCACCTCTTACTCCATGATCCACCACCATGGGCGATGAGGCATGTCCAATTATCGGAAGGGTACGGCGATGCAACACAGACCTCTGTTCGTGGTGCAGCGATGCTTGAGGCAAAGACTGGTTTAGCCGTGGGCCTGTCGCCGTCGATGCCACGCGTGATTCTGGGCGCTCTTTTTCTCCGGAGGGGTAGTTGTGGCTGGTGTTGCAGGAGCCGCACCCTTCTCCCTTGGTGCCGCCTGCATGGCAGTCTGCCGTGATGCCCAGAGCGAGGCGTAGGGTTGATCGCAGCCATAATGCTGAATAACACGGCTGCCGTCGTCGTTCCCGGATGGGTTTGGGACTGTTTAGTACCGGCCTTTGGTCAGGGGATCTGCTGCACTTTGAACTGAGGGTGTGGTGTGAGTATGCCGTGGGAACTAGAGGGTGATGGAGAAAATGGATGAGAGAAAAAGGCTATGCTTTACCGGGAGATCCATTTCGGATCGGTTGCGACGAACTGTTCCAGTGCCTTCAACTGATGCAGCAGCACGGTAGCTTGCTGGTAGACATGGGAAGGGAACAGGCGTCCCGGATAGGGAATAGACTTTGGAGGATCAAATTTTTTTAATTGCCCTTGGAGATAGGCCAGATCCGAAACCAGCAGAGTGGCCATATCATAGACGTCGCTTGGTTCCAATTGCCGGGAAAGGCCGACACTTTTCGCGGCCGGTAGATCAAGATGAAGAACAGGAATGCCGGACTGATGCGCAATTGTTTCCAGAGAAGCATAGCATTCAACCAAGCGGAGGAAGACATCGGCGGGCTGCTTGCCCCTTTCGAGCGGGGGAGCCTCCGAAGCCACCTGTGGTTGGGGAAACCGGGCCAGCAACCGTTTAGCATACTGACTGGCCAGAAGCACTTGCTGCGCCACATCACTGGGTGAAAAGTGTCGTTCCTGCAGCAAATTGATTTGGCGGTTGGCTTGCACAATCGCTCGTCCGGTTTCTGTCAGACTTGTCGAGGAATCTTCGGGGCGTTCCGAAATAATTTCCTTCAGACCTAACTCCTCCTTGATGGCCAGAATACGAAGGTAGCTCCTGTTCACCATTTTCCAGATATGAAATGGCGCAAGAGCGGAAAGGGAGATGGGTTCCGGGGGAATTCCTGTGCTCCCGGTGAGTTCCAAAGCGAGACGGTCGGCTTTATGAAAGAGGGTCAGGGCCTGGAAATAGGCTTCATGGGAGTGGATATTGGTGGCGATGGCATCGGATGGGGTTACCGACGGTTTTCCCATTTCAAACCGGATCAGTTCCAGGGTATCCCGAAGCAATTGAACCCGGGCCAGGACATCCGCAGGAGTGATGTCTTCGAGAGTAATGGAATGTCCGCTTACGGGGTTGGGTTCATTCAGGCTTCCTCCGTTTGAGGCCAGCGCCGTTCCCATGCCTACAATGAAGAAGAGTGCCACACCGAATAGGCTGATTCTCATGGCTGGAATACGTTTATCCACTATATCTCATCCCTTCTTGCGTCATGCCGATTTTCACAGGGTACTTACCTTGCGCGTTGTTTCTATTGGGATTGGTCCATGGCCTTTTTCGCTTCTTCGGGGGTCACGACACCTTCCTGGATTAAGTTCTGAAGCGCACCTTGAAACGCATGAGAGGCCGTCTTTCGGATTCCTCTCACCCGTAGGACCGGAGGGTATAAGCGAAGGAGGTCAGGATTCTTGATTTCGATGGGGAACGATTCACTTTCCCCGTATGGGGGGAGTTCCGCCTGGCCATCAACAGGAACCCGAAAATACGGTTTCCCATCCTCAGTATTCCCATCGGTCCCTCTTATATCGAGACTGGCGGTCACATCACGGAGCCGTGCCATTTCTTGAATTTTGTCAACAACGAGGATCAGGGAGTCGGCTTCGATGGGATCCCCGGTCTGATTTTTCACTCGAACCAAATAGCGGACGTCGCCTCGAGAGGAAAGACTTCCCCCCGAAAATAATTCGCCTCCGCCTGAGAAGCTTCCTCCGGTATCATAGGTGAGCAATGGAATGACTCCTCCCGTGAGATCCACGAGTTCGCCGTT
>JBDSHB010000420.1:0-3526 GCA_039918695.1 Nitrospirales bacterium
ATCACCGATGCACGCTACCACTTGACCTTTCTCAGAACGGCCATTGAATTTGGCACCGAGGAAACATTCAGACAATACCTGCGTTGGACGGCAAATGTGCTCCAGACAAGAAACATTCCGCAACAGGTTTTACAGCGGTTTTTGGAACAAATTTTTCATGCCTTGGAACCCCACCTGACCGACTCCGAAAATATAGTCGTACGGAGCCATTTGCTGGATGCCACAGAGTCTGAACCACCAGATCCCCAACCTCCCGCTCGCTCAGAATCTCCGTTAGCACTCCATCAGGAAGTGTTTCTTCAAGCTCTTTTGGCGGGAGATCGCCATGCTGCCAGAACGATCGCGCTTGAGGCCTTTTCAAGCACCCACTCCCTCCCTGATGTGTATGTGGAGATCTTTCAAGAATCGTTGTATAAGATAGGCAGCCTTTGGGAATCCAATCACATTTCGGTCGCTCAAGAGCACGTGGCCACCGCCATCACCCAATATGTCATGGCCAATTTATATACCTGTGTCACACCTTCACAACCCCCGAAAGGGAAAGGGATCATCACCGGTGTGGAAGGTGAGCTGCATCAAATCGGATCCCACATGGTCGCGGACATGCTGGAAATGCAGGGATGGGATATCCGTTTTTTAGGCGTGAATATTCCTCATCAAGCTATTCTACAATTGATCAAGGATTTCGAACCTACACTTGTCGGGATTTCCGCGACCATGGTTTTAAAAGTCCCGATTGTGAGAGATTTGATCAAGGACATTCGAAACCATTTCCCCTCCGATGCCACTCCCCGCATCCTGGTTGGAGGATCAGCCTTTCGTGCACTTCCGAATGTCTATCGGGACATAGGCGCCGATGCCTTTGCGTATGATTTACGAACCTTAACGACACTGTTATCTTGATGGAAACATATCAATGGTCTTAGTCATATCACGATTTAAGGTCGCAAACGGGCTTGAAGGGGACGTGGCCGAAGCCTTTCAAAAGCGACCGCGGTTGGTCGATGCCGTTCCCGGCTTTTTAGGGATGGAAGTCTACACGCCTCACTCAGACCAATCTATTTTCCATTTGGTGACTCGTTGGACCGATCGTGAAACATTTCACGCCTGGCACAAAAGCCCGGACCATCGTCTTTCTCACGGCATGCTTCCCACGGGTCTGAAGTTGGACCCGACGGTGACGCAAATTCTTGAACTGGAGCGTCTCCCTCAAATAGGCCAACAAAGTGAACTGCAGGATTTCCTGAGAGATTCCATCTTGCTCTTGGAGGCGTTTCTGACTCAAACAGATACCATCGTGTATTGTGTCATAAGCCCCGATGGACGAATTCAGGTGTACAATGACGTGCTGTTGACTAAACTCAAAATATCCAAAACAGCATTCGCCACAAAAGCCATCTGGGACTTTCTCACCACCACCGACCAACATCGCCTTCAGCATATCTTTGAAAATGGAACCCCTAACCACCACGAACGGGTTCAGCTCAATTTCATCGATTCCTCTCAAAACCCTCACACATTCGACTGCCTGGTTCACAAAAATTCTTCTCAGGCGATCATTCTTATCGGGGAAGAACCGGAAAAGTTCAACCAGCGCGCGCTTGTGGAACTCATGCAGATTCAAAATGAGATGACGGTCAAGATGCGAGAGGAAGTCAAAAGCGGGAACCGGCTCTCTGAAAATAATTCACACTTAAATCAGCTTGTCACCGAACGGACAAAAGACCTGGTGTATCACCAGGAACAATTGCGTGCCATGTTGGTGAAATTAGCCCTTGTCGAACAGCACGAACGCCAAAATTTGGCAAATGACTTACATGATTATCTTGCCCAAATCCTCATCGCCTGCAGGCTCAAACTCGGGCAAATAGACCATGGGTCCACTCCTGCGTCACATTCTAAGGTGATTCAGGAGGTTGACGGACTGATCGATCAATCATTGACGTTCACCCGAACACTCATCTCTGATTTAAATCCGACCATACTCCACCACCATGGTTTACTCACTGCACTCAAATATCTTTCGCAAGACATGCAGCGCTTTGGTTTAACAGTGACAAGCCCTGAGACTATCCCACCAGTGAGGCTGGCGGAAGACATCAGCGTGGTGGTCTATAAAACGGTGCGGGAGTTACTGTTCAACGTGTTAAAGCATGCAGGGGTAACCACCGCATCGATATACTGGGAGTTGCCTTCGGAACAAGCCCTCCTGATAAGGGTGAATGACTCCGGAAAGGGGTTTGATCCGGAAACCCGACAACTCGAACAAGAACGTGGACATCTTGGCCTTTTCTTTTATCGAGAACGCATAAGGGCGTTAAAGGGACAATTTGAAATTACATCCAGCGCGAAAATGGGGACGACCATCACCATCATCGTTCCTCCATCCCCGTAAAATTGTTTGCTCGTAGTATCATTGCCTTTCCACGACTTGCTGGACTCATCTGAAAACCGCCACAATAGGTTCAGTGGGTCTTTTAAGTGGCAATAGAAGTTTCCTTTTCAAGGGTTTTGGTCAGTTGGCCATTGGCTCGCCTCTCGTTACAGTTAAGTAATTTCAGGCCATTCAGATCTTACTTTGAGGGAACATCATGTTGGATCACTTGGTTGTAGACACTCCAACAATAAAACATGGTGTAATTATGCCTCTAAGGTATACGGACTGGAATGCACAAAAAACCATTGATATCTGACACTTTTCTTTAATGTATGAACACAACCAAACGAGCACGATTATTCCTGGTCGACGATCATATTCTTGTTCTGGAGAGTTGCAAAAAACTGCTCGAACCCCATCATGACATTGTGGGTGAGGCCCATGACGCAAGCGATCTGGTCAGTCAAATCCGCCAAACCAAGCCCGACATTCTCCTTATGGATATCTCCATGCCGGACAAGAACGGATACGAAGCCGCTCGAATGGTAAAAACGGCATGTCCGTCATTAAAAATAATTTTTGTGTCGATGCATTTAGAACCCACTTTTATCATGGAGGCGTTTCGGGCCGGTGGGCAAGGTTATGTGCCGAAGCAAACGGCAGGCAGCGAATTATTATCAGCAATTCAACAGGTCCAGGAAAAACAGCGATACCTCTCTCCCATGATTCCTGAGGAAGTGCAATATGCGGTTCTTGCCCAGATGGATGGTATGCCCGGGACCGAACTTTCCGGAAAATTGACTCCCAGACAGCAGGAGGTGTTAAAGCTTGTAGCTCAAGGTTTCTCTGCTAAAGACATAGCCAACGTGCTGACTATTTCTCAAAGCACGGTTGCGTTCCATAAAATGCAAATTGTGCAGGCATTAGGTCTTCATTCCAAGGCCGATCTGACGAAATACGCTGTCAAGTTAGGAATTTCCCCTCTTGACTAGGGTATGAGTGAGCATAAGCTCACGAGGATTAAGGGGGCATGTATGACCGCTGGGATGTTTCGGCAGGAGGGGAAGGAAAAACTACGGATGGGAGAAGGAACGCAAGAACCTCTAGCAGCAATTAAATGGAAATAATTCCGGTGGTAATGGCATATTT
>JBDSHB010000421.1:0-2604 GCA_039918695.1 Nitrospirales bacterium
CGGTCAAGGCACAAGTGAGTCCGGCCAGGCTCCCGTGCGGCACATAGGCTCAGGAATGTACCAGGGCACGCCGTGGGACAGGGCCAAATTGCTTTCCCCTTCCCAACTCAATCAAGGGGACCGGACACAAATCAGACACAAATGCGGTCCAAAGGCTTTTGATTTAGGGGACAGTTCCAGAGCGGTCGAGCCACACAGACGGCAGTAGACCAGATCCAGTGGGGCAGGGTTTGAAAACAACCGGGCAGATCGGCAGGTCATGGCGTCTCCTCCAAAGCTAAGGATGGGAGAGGGGTTGAGTTCGTTAGTCCATATTCAACCCTAGCAAAGCGACCGCATGAGATCTGCTCAAAATTGCTCAGTTTTGAGGAACGTAGAGAAACGCAACCCTGACGCCGATTGAGATACCGACTTAAATCGGCTTCATAAACTGCTGTAATGGAAAGGAATAATGATGCTAACTGTAAAGAATGACTCCCAAGTGGGATTTGTGCGAGTGCAAACTGCCTTATTCCTAATAGAGCCAGTTAACGGGACCAATTCACCAGGACCTGACATGGAAAGCAGGTGGTCTCGATCATTGCGTCCAGCATTTCCTGACTTACCTTCTGGAGGCCTGCCCCCGCTGGTCGTTCTGCCCGAAGCGGGTCAGAACACACAACATCCATGACCAATCCTCGCAAAGAGTTTATCGCCCCATTCTGCCCAAAGGTTCCGTGTTTGCGAGCAGCGCGGATGAGATTGTTTTCAAGGGAGGGAGACCGTGATCGGCGATGAACAGACGTTTTCACGTGACGTTGAGGGGGCTTTGGTCAAAATGCGTTCTATAGCAGGTTTGAGCGAATGTCCCTTCACCTCATCGGGTCGATCCTGAAGGGCGGTATGAAACGAGGGAAGGAGCCCGAGGATGTGGAGTATGGTAGGTGTGACGTCCACTATAGATGCCTCGCAAATCGCAGCCAGATCTTCGTTTCCTTCCTGTTCCCCTCTCACAAAAATGATCGGCACCAGCGAGTCTGAAGCCCTGAGATGCCCGTGATCGGAGTGAAAGTGTCGATGCGTGGTCACGTCGAGTTTCTCGAGAACCCGCCAATCCTGTTTATTAAAATACGATAATCCCTTTTCACGGTCGGCCAGGAGAATAATGTCCGGGGCACTCACCGGATCCTCGGGTAATCGCGCAGCAAGACCGGTCACCCTTCGCACCGCTAGAGGATATTGGTCATGGTTCAAGGGACTCTCGTTGAGATCCACCGGCGCCAGCAATTGGATGGATGTCCCGTCATAGTGATAAGGAATGAAGACGTAACGATTGTCGTGTTTATAGAGCACGGCTTCCGGCCCCTGCTGATTCTGATGGAGCGTGAGCAGCACGTGTTTCAACATCGGGACAATATCGCCTTGAAAGTCCGGATCATCTTTCCACTGCCCGCCCTCGGGCTTCACATGGAATCCGAGCGACCCCCCATTTAAGGTTGCGACGATATTTGAATCTCCGGAAATGGTGCCATCGAAAAAAATACCTAAGAGTGAACGGATCAGAGACCATCCCGTTTCTTCGTAAAAGACCGGTTCTTCAAGATGATAGGCCCTGCCGCTGATGTCGGTCAGCTCCTCGAACACCACCTTGAGATCCTCCATGCCCAGAACTTTGTCCCAGATAATCGGGGTATGGCCATGATCGGAGACCAACAAAAAAAGGGTCCGCTGCATCACGGGTTCATTTCGTAATCCCCGCCAATGAATGGGGTCGGCTGCCGTGATGTCATCTCCCGGTATTTGTTGATGATTTTTGACGATGCCGGGATCGCCACCGATAAATTTCGCGATGAGGTCATCAATGTGCTTGAGATATTCCAGGCGTGCCTTTTCAGGATTCCCGGGAGAAAGATGCTCGGCATGATCGAGCCCGGCAAAGTAGATCGTCATGACGGCCGGAAGTTCCAGATCCGTCCCTTCCTTCGCTCCGCCATTGAAATCCTGTAGCGCTTTCACTGCGTCCCACAAGGCATTGTCATCCACGGCTTCACTGTGATTCTTTTCATAGCTCAAAAGGGTGTCGAGGTCCGCGTTCCTGGCCCCAGCCCCGCTTCCGCGCGTGAGCATATGATGTACAACCAGACTCTGCCCTCCACCCTGGCCGACATATTCATACATCGTGTTCACGCGAGGGTTGATATCGTTTGAAAAGAAGTTCTTTTCCAGTTGCACCTTCGCGGCGTCAATATGAAACTCCGTAAAATATCTGGCAACTTCCCGGTCCCTGAAAAAGAGATTATTCCCGGTGATCCCGTGGGAGCCGGGAAACACGCCGGTGAACATGGACGTCCAAGCTGGATAGGTATAAGAAGGAAACACCGTCGTGGGTGTGAGAACGGCAATACCCTTTGTCAACCGCAGTTCGCGTCCATCCACGCGCACGCCGAGAAATTCGTGCAATCCTCCAGGTTTTCGCGGAGGAGAGTGGATAAGATATTTAACCAGACTCTCCTGCTCCAAACCGTCGACGGCAAGGATCACCACATGTTCAATGGGATGTCCATTAAGAGAGCCATGTAAAACTTTGTCGGCAGAGTATTGAATAGCGGGTAGGCGGCTACAAGC
>JBDSHB010000422.1:0-4692 GCA_039918695.1 Nitrospirales bacterium
CGTGTACAATGTGGCACTACCCACCAGGTATATTAAGACCTTTGATTTGGGGCTGTTTGAAGATTTCTTCCAGGCTTTCGTGAGTCAGGGAGGGTTAAATCTTCATGTGAATGTGCTTTATGGAAGAAATCCTCATCACATCATGGAAGCCGTGTTTAAAGCCTTTGCCAAAGCCTTGGACCAAGCGGTTAGGCGAGATGAACGGATCAAGGGAGTGCTCTCTACCAAAGGATCGCTCTAGGTGGGGAGCATCCATAGGCAAGGAAAGCGGGAAACGATCGGGACATGATTGCTATTATTGATTATGGGATGGGAAATCTTCGGAGCGTGCAGAAAGGGTTTGAATGTGTGGGTCATGAAGCGGTCGTGACTCGAGACCCTCGCGTGATTAACCAGGCCAGTCATGTGGTGTTGCCGGGTGTGGGCGCGTTTGGAGATTGCATGGACAACCTGGTTCGCTTTGAGCTGACGGATGTCATTTACCGTTCTATAGCCTCCGGTAAGCCATTTCTCGGCATTTGTTTAGGCTATCAATTATTGTTTTCGGAAAGTGAAGAATTTGGGTGTCACAAAGGATTAGGGATCCTCGCCGGAAAGGTGAAAGCGATTCCCCGTCCGTCCGAGGATGGTGAGGCGTCGTTTAAGATTCCTCATATGGGCTGGAATACGATTCAGGTCAACATGGTCGCTCCGCCCTTACGTGGCATTGCCTCCGACTCCTATGTGTACTTTGTGCATTCCTACTATGTTGAACCGGCGGATTGTGGTCTCGTCAGTACCCAAACCGAATATGGAATTCCCTTTGCGAGTAGCGTCTGGAAAGACAATATCTTTGCCACACAATGGCATCCCGAGAAAAGTCAGGCCGTCGGGTTGCAGGTCTTGAAGAATTTTGGTGATTGGCAATGAGGGGAATGTGTCTTGCGATCAATGGACGGTCAATACCCTTGCCTGCCAGGTTTTTTGTTATCAGTCTGATCGGGTGGTGGTGTGTCGGTGTGGGCTGTGTTCCTTCGAAGGTTCAAGTCCAGGCTTCTCCACAATTTGATCCCTCCCGAATAACCAGTCTCGCCATCCTTCCTTTTCAGACGATCAAAACCCCTCAATGGGGGAGTAGTCCGACACGTGGAGGCGTGAGGGATCCGGAAGAAATCCGTACACAATTTCGATTACCGGGAACTGATCAGGTGGATGGAACAGATTCCAGAAAAGTTGCTTATGTGGTGCCCGCAACGGCTGCACATCGAATTACGACACAGGTGGTTTCTGCGTTGGCCAACCGGCCTTCCTTACGGGTGTTTGGCCCAGAGGAGTCCTCCGCCGTGTTGGGCAAGGGAAGCCAGGAAGGTCAACCGTCATTGCCGGTCATGGCCCAGGAGGTCGGAAGCCGGTTGAAGGTGGATGGCGTTCTGGCCGGACTCGTTCGGACGTACCGTGAGCGTGAAGGGAGCAGCCTTGGAGCCAAGCCGGCGGCGGTAGGGTTTGAGGTGTACCTCCTGAGACCATCCGATGGAATGGTTTTGTGGACAGGGGAATATTTTGAAGAACAAAAACCTCTTAACCAGGATGTGGTAGGGTTTTTTGAAAAGGGTGGAGGGTTTGTGACTGCCGATAAACTTGCCGAACTGGGCGTACAAAAAGTGATGAAGGCCTTTCCGGTCGGTTTGGCCGATCCTGGCTCTGCTCAGTCCTTGAGAGAGGGCTCTAACTGATGCTATTGATTCCTGCAATTGATCTGAAGGACGGGAAATGTGTCCGGTTGCGACAGGGCGAGATGGATCAGGTCACCAGGTATTCCGATGACCCCGTGGCGATGGCGGAACATTGGCAGAGTCTTGGGGCCCGCTACCTTCATGTGGTGGATTTAGACGGGGCGGTGACCGGAACACCTAAGCATCTGTCTCACATAGAAGCCATCACCAAACGGTTAGCGATCCCCGTGCAGGTCGGTGGGGGCATCCGAAACACGTCAACGATTCGTGCCTACTTGTCCTGTGGGGTTGACCGGGTGGTGATTGGAACAGCGGCCTTACAGGATGCGGAGTTCTTGGCGGCAGCCGCGAAAGAGTTTCCTTCAAAAATTTTAATCGGGATTGATGTCAAGCAGGGGTTAGTCGCGGTGCATGGGTGGAAGACCGTGTCCAGTCTGACCCCACAACAGGTCTTTGAATCAGTAAAAGATTTACCGCTAGGAGGCATGGTTTTTACGGATATTTCTCGGGACGGCATGTTGGCAGGACCAAATATTTCAGCTCTACGGAATGCAGTGGACATCTCGCCGTTTCCCGTTATTGCCTCTGGTGGAGTCACGGTACTGAAGGATGTGCAGACCATTCAGGCGCTTGGAAGCAAGATTTCCGGAATCATTATTGGAAAGGCCTTGTATGAAGGGACCTTGGATTTGAAAGCGGCTCTTGAAATGGTGGCCTCGACAGAAGCGTCTCGAACATCATGCTGACGAAGAGAATTATTCCCTGCCTGGATGTCAAAGACGGACGAGTGGTGAAAGGGGTCTCGTTTGTGAATTTGCGCGATGCGGGAGATCCGGTTCACGTGGCGCAGGTGTATGATCGTGAAGGTGCGGACGAGTTGTGTTTTCTGGATATTACCGCTTCACATGAAAAGCGGGATACGATTTTAGATGTGGTGATTCGGACGGCGGAGCAGGTGTTTATGCCTCTCACAGTTGGGGGAGGGATCCGGACGATTGAGGATATTCGCCGGTTATTAGAGGCCGGTGCGGACAAAGTCAGCATTAATACAGCTGCTGTGGAGCACCCGGACTTCGTAAAAGCCGCCGCCAATCGTTTTGGTTCGCAATGTATCGTCGTGGCCATTGATGCGAAACGGGCGACCACTTGTGAAGGGGGTGAACCCGGTTGGGAAGTGTTTACCCATGGAGGGCGGAACTCGACCGGCCTCGATGCCGTTGAGTGGGGGAAACGGATGAGGGACTATGGAGCCGGAGAAATTCTTCTGACCAGCATGGATCAGGACGGACAGCAGGACGGCTATGATTTAGCCTTAACTGCGGCTATTTCCGAGTCCGTCTCCATTCCCGTCATTGCTTCTGGAGGGGCCGGCACGCTTCAGCATCTGTATGAAGCGTTCCATGTGGGGAAGGCAGATGCGGTGCTGGCGGCATCGATCTTCCATTATCAAACGTATTCAATCGGGCAAGCCAAATCGTATTTGGCTCAACAGGGTATCCCTGTGCGCCTGGGAACCGTCCCGGTTTCAATTTCATAACGACCCATGAGCGAAGTTTCTTCCATGAGCCCATTGCAGTTTGATGAACAAGGATTGCTCCCCTGTGTTGTGCAGGATTGGTTGGATGGGACGGTGTTGATGGTGGGGTTCATGAACCAACAAGCATGGGAAGCGACTTGTAAATCCCAACGGGTTCATTTCTGGAGTCGATCCCGAAAACGGTTATGGAAAAAAGGCGAGACGTCCGGCCATGAGTTACTTTTGAAGGAAATATTTGTGGATTGTGATCGGGATACGATCTTGGCGAAAGCCCAACCCATTGGACCGACGTGTCATACCGGAAACCGGTCATGTTTTTTTTCTCCCATGCCTTCTTCGACTTCTGAACAGGAAGCAGCCATCTTTTCCGGTACGGCCTGGGGCGGAATTACCCGGCGGCTGTATGAAATGGTCGGCGATCGGAAAGCCAACCCGAGTCCTGATTCCTATGTGTCGAAATTAATGGAAGGAGGCCTCGATCGTATTTTGAAAAAGGTGGTGGAAGAAGCCGGCGAAGTCCTGCTCGCTGGGAAAAATGGCGATCGGGAAGAAATAATTTATGAAATGGCTGATTTGTGGTTTCATACCCTCATCATGCTCGGGCATTTTTCCATTCCTCCTGAAGAGGTCTATCAAGAGCTTGGCAAGCGATTTGGCAAATCAGGAATTCGACAGCCCGAAGGAGGCCCTACTCATGGGTGATTGTCTTTTTTGTCAAATTGTGAAGGGGGCCATTCCCGCCGACACCCTGTATGAGGATGAACATACGTTCGTGTTTAACGATATCAATCCTCAAGCGCAGGTGCATATGTTGGTGATTCCCAAGCGGCACGTGGTGTCTTTGGATGATACGAAAGAGACTGATGCTGCCTTATTAGGCGACCTGATGGTCGTCTGTGCGAAGATGGCCAGGCAGCGGGAAATTGCCGGTAGCGGATATCGGGTCGTTGCGAATACCGGAGCAGGAGCCGGGCAGAGTGTCTTTCATTTGCACTTTCACGTCATGGGTGGGCGGACATTTGCCTGGCCTCCAGGTTAAAGCTGGCTTGCCGGGGGAAAAAGCACCCCGATAATATTTGGTATCCGAAGGGAATGAAATTCGTGATGAGTCCTTAACACAGTTTCTGGTGGGAAGTGAGATGACAGGCGAAAAACGAGGGGTTCCTCCAGAGATTCTTCAGCAAATTCGAGATCGCATTGATATTATTGATCTCATTTCCACATACGTGAGTCTTTCCAAAGCGGGGCAAAACTTTAAAGGGCTGTGCCCCTTCCATTCAGAGAAAACTCCCTCATTTTCGGTCAACCCCGTTCGACAAATGTTTTATTGTTTTGGCTGCAGTGTTGGAGGAGATGCCTTTACCTTTTTGATGAAACAAGAAGGCATGGATTTCATGGAGGCTCTGCGTGAGTTAAGCCAACGGACAGGGGTGGCCCTGCCTG
>JBDSHB010000423.1:0-2924 GCA_039918695.1 Nitrospirales bacterium
ATCGTACATCAAATCCAGCATCACTTCCTCCAGAATAGAACGTAATCCCCTGGCTCCCGTTTTCATGGACGAGGCCCTGGTGGCAACGGCTTGAACCGCCTCAGGAGTGAAATCCAACTGCACCCCATCTAATTGAAATAACGCTTGATATTGTTTCAAGAGAGCATTCTTCGGTTCCTGGAGGACCCGAACCATATCCTCCACGCGCAATTCATTCAAAGAGGCCAGAATCGGAAACCTGCCCACAAACTCAGGGATGAGTCCATACTTCAAGAGATCCTCCGGCTTGAGTTTTCCCATTAATTGATCAGAGGTCAATCCCTGACCATTAGAGGGAACTGCCCCAAAACCCATTCGTTTCTGATTGGTCCGTTGAGCAATAATATCCTCCACTCCGACAAACGCACCGCCACAAATAAAGAGAATATTGGTCGTATCCACTCTGAGAAATTCCTGCTCAGGATGTTTTCTGCCCCCCTTGGGAGGCACATTACATAGCGTCCCTTCCACCAATTTCAGCAATGCCTGTTGGACACCTTCCCCAGACACATCCCGCGTAATAGATGCGCTTTCAGATTTCCGGCTAATCTTATCAATTTCATCGATATAGATAATGCCCACTTGGGCTCTGGCCATATTAAAATCGCACGACTGCAACAACTTCAAGACCACATTTTCTACATCTTCGCCGACATATCCCGCTTCCGTCACCGTGGTGGCATCAGCGATGGCAAAGGGCACATGCAAAATTTTCGCTAAGGTTTTCGCCAGGAGGGTCTTGCCGGTTCCAGTCGGCCCGATCAACATCACATTCCCTTTTTCCAATTCCACATCAGGCAAGTCTTTGCCGCTAAACACACGTTTATAATGATTGTGGACGGCGACCGACAGAACCTTCTTGGCACGATCCTGTCCAATCACATACTGGTCAAGCACCGCTTTGATTTCAGGAGGCGTCGGCAAGGGACCCGCTGGCGGCTCTACGGCGGACGGACCTTCGGTATGGCCTGATAAAAACTTTGAACATTGTTGGATGCAATCCGCACAAATCAACACCGACCCTGGTGCCTGACATTGCGTACACGCCTGTTTCGTCGGGGCCTGGATCAAATTTGTTGCTCCAGGTTTTGCCCGACCACAAAAGGAGCAGACCGCATCCGCACGATTTCGTCCTTGCTTCGAATCCCAAAAAGCCACAGCAGTTACCTTTCCTTACTCTTCGCCAGATATCAATCTAATAGGTGCGTTCACTCATCCATGATAAGAATGATCTTAATCTTCAAGAGGAAGGATATCAAATCATCCCCCTTTCAGGATAAACCTTCCAGGGATTCCGCCACAACCAGCGGCACAGGCTCCCATGACAATCCACGGTCCACCGTCCGAAAAAGTCCTTTTCTATTCGTGCCCACATAGAGCACATCAGAATCGACCGCACTCATAGCTAAAGCCCGAATATTAACATTCGTTAAGCCCGCACTTCGAGCTTCCCAGGTTATTCCTCCATCTTCACTTCTAAAGACGCCGTCACGATTGGTCACATACACGACATGGGGGTGGGTATGATCGAGAATGAGATCGCTCAACATTTGATCGGAGAGCGTATCTCCAATGCGAGTCCAGGCTTGCCCTCCATCCTTGGTGACGTACAGTCCACTCAGAGTCGCAGTATACACCGTATCGGATTCACGAGGATCAACCTTAATTCGAGTGACCCCCAATGCCCTGGAAGATTTCAGCACGTCAGAGGCCACCAACCCATTATTGACCATCCTCCAGCTTCGGGTGCCATCAATGGATTTATAGACTCCCCCACTTGTTCCGGCATAGAGCGTTTGGGGCTGCTGGGGATCGCAATCAAGCGTCACCACCATGAGCACTTCTTTCATGCCCTCCATCCGCTTGCTCCAAGTTTCCCCGCCATCGTCTGATTCAAACACGCCTAATGAGGTGGCGGCAAAAATATGAGCACTGGACCCCGGAGCAAAGACCAATTGATGGACCACCGAAGAAATCGTCACATCATCCAATCCCGTCCGTCGTGATACCCAACGTTGGCCACCATCATGACTTTTATACACCGCATCCCCTTTAGTCCCGGCTACAATATTGGCCGGGAACAGGGGATCAATGGCCAGGGCAATGACGCGAGAATGGGTCATACCCGCAGACATGTTCTGCCAGGTCATTCCTCCATCCCGGGATTTATAAATATAGTCGTTGGTAGCGAGGTAAAGAATTTTGGGGTTTGTGGGATGAAGGGCAATTTCCACCACCGCCTCACTTCTCCCACAGCCAGCCAACATCATGCAGGCAACCAATGTTGGCCAAAATAGACGGAGACTGACGATCATACCGTGCCTTGGATGACTATCAACCGGCTTCTCAGAAAGCGACAGAGAGACTTGAAGACCAATTTGGGCACTTTCCACAATCACTAGTGACGGAAACCAGCTCCGCTTGGTTCTTGTGGAGGACGTTGAGCAGGAGATGGGATGATGATGGGCAGATTGACCACAGGTGCCTTCGACGCCTTTTCATACAGACCCATGGCTTCAGGCATCCATTTCGTGAGATCGGCAATCCGGGTTTCATGCGCTGGATGGGTGGATAAAAATTCCGGTGGAGCTCCATCAGAAGTCGCGGCCATCCGTTCCCAAATATGAATCGCTTCCTGTGGATCGTACCCCGCATCACCGGCAAGCAGGATGCCGATATAATCGGCTTCCGATTCGTGCTTTCGGCTAAACGGCAACAGAACTCCTGTCTGCACACCAAGCCCCATCGCCTGCATAGCCAACGCGTTTAATGCCGGATTTTGGCCTTGGGTCGAAAGCACAATCGCCGCTGCGGTCATTCCAAATTGAGCCACCAGTCCCTGGCTCATTCGTTCCCCTCCATGTTCCGCCAATGCATGAACCACT
>JBDSHB010000424.1:0-3615 GCA_039918695.1 Nitrospirales bacterium
CGTTCGGCGTCAAGATGGACACGCTTATGCGCATGCAAGTGTCCTACGATATCGCTCAGACTCGTAAGCGTCAGAGCGCCGTTAAAGTCGTCCGTTACCGAGCTGAGGCGGTGTCTCATTAATTGCCTTAGACTCACTATGGGCATATGGCCAGACATTAGTCCCGGAACATCCTAAAAGGTAATAAGAAACGACTCGTTAGTTCGATTCCATGCCGATTCTGTCAGACTGCCACATAATTTAGATGGAATGGATTGCACAAGTGGTTAGGGAACCTGAGTATGAGACGGTTCAATCTGATGGGCGAATTCGCTGCTGGGGCCGAATTGAAGAAGCCAGAGGGAAATTCCTCAAGGTCATCTTGTTGGCCGATAGGGAAACGGTTCACAACCAGTTTTTTAATCGATCCTTTAGGAGACCAGCATGAAGGTGAAATATTTTTCTGATACGGATACCGCCTACATCGAATTTAGTAATCAAGAAGTGGCGGAGACTAAAGATAGCAATGAAAACATCCTGATTGACCTGGATGAAAACGGACAACTTGTGGGGATGCCCATTGAACATGCAGATGCCCAAGCAAACCTTTCTGAAATTTCATTCCAACAACTGACCAAAAAAGGCTAATCCCCCACCCCTTTCCTCAAGCGTGGGAATCCTCACACCACACCATTGATCCTGTAAGTCTCTAACGTGTATCCCTCCAACTCAGTCATCCCAGCCGGTGGTAGGCCGGAATCTATCCCACTCTGTCATTCCTGCAGGCCGTTGGCAGGAATCTAGTTTATCTTGACATACTTCGTCGATTGACGAAGAATTGGCTGGGTTCGCGCAAGCGCACGAATCGGCCAGGAAATGGCAGGCGGACGCGGCCCTGGTCCAAATCATCACCGTATCAGGAACTATGGAGGGCACCGCGGAGAAGTGGAGCTTTCTCTTTCATTCGCCTCAAGCAAAAAAGGGATACAAGGTGGACGTGAAGGACGGGAAGGTCGCCCAGACGCTTGAAGTATCGTCGACCTTTACCGATGCGGTGGGTACTGACTTTATTGACAGTACACAGACGATGGCCGAAGCAAAAAAGAAAGGGCTCAAGGGGAAGAGTCGAGCGATGATGACCCTCCACATCATGCTCCAAGGCACCAAAAGCCAGGGCGCCTATTGGAATATCGTCAGTGACCAGGCGGAAGGCAGATGCACACTCATCAACGCCAAAACCGGGAAGTTCTTCAGACATCAGGCTCTCAAGTAGAGGGTACTGAAGACCTCAGTGGCTGACCCATTTTGCCTATGGCTTGATGCCCGGCTCGATACAGCCGGGTCCCGTCCCTCAGAGAGCCAGATCTAAAATTGATTCAAGACAGAAGGGCCGTAGCAGCACTCGGCATGTATGAAGGCAAGCCGCGATCCTTGTGTTCTTTCTGGAGGGCACGAGATATTTCCTGGCATGCGGGGCAGTTCCGACGACCTCATAGCCCTGTAAACTCAGATTTCTCTGATTGACTTCCCTCTTCCTCAAAAGTACTATTTGTACAATTCGTACCATTCGTTTATTTGAGAACAATGAAAAAGAGGTAGTTCATGGCAGATTTACCCTCAAGCAAAGCACGAGAAGGATTTGCGGATACCATCAATCGTGTGGCATTCGGCAACGAGCGCGTGGTGTTGCGACGGCGAGGGAAGGAAGTCGCAGCCGTCGTCCCGATTGCCGACCTGCGGTTGTTAGAAGAATTGGAAGATCGAATCGACCTCGTCGACGCCAGAGCCGCCTTGGCTGAAACCAAGAAGAAAGGCGCGAAGTCCCTTGATGTGATTTTGAAGGAATTGGGGCTCTAGCCCTTTCCGATGGCCTATTCGATTCTCCTTCCCCTAGAAGGCACTCATTGGCTGTGTCCACAAGATCTGCGATCGAAAAGAAGTCTACCGTTCTTGACCCTTGGCTATCATCACTCAGAGGGGGAGTTGGTTGTGAGAGTGGAGGGTCAGCATCAAAATAAAATTCAGCGTCCTAAAATACCGAATCCGATTGTGCAGACAAGTATTTAAACCCACAAAGCCCCCTGACCTCAAATTTGGTCCTCTAGCGGTTCAGTCTTTTCCACGTTTCCATCCTCCTTTTTTTCATTTCCGACATGAGTCATCGGGATTTCATCTTTTCTTTACCTGCCTGATTCGATACAGCCTTCTCGAGAATTTTAGAGAGTTGAATCTGAAAGTACGGAGCCTAGGGTCGGTGGCAAAAATGAAGATGGATCGATTGGGTAGGTTTGAGCATGGGCGTATCAGCTGGCATCTGGAATTACAAGATGGGACCCTTGTATTTTTCTCGGATTACCTGAATGACGATTAATCTCGTAGAAGTGCAAAGCGCATGGGCGCGATACGGAAAGGAGGGCGAAGCGACCGTGGCCTATCGCACGCTTGTGTGATGGTGGTGTTATCACGTACTTGACAATACCACGGTTAATATACGTATAATGGGGGGATAGTAAAGTCTGCTTTTAAATGTGGAGGACGCCAAATGGTTAAAAAGATTGGTCGAACCGGCAAGACTGGCAATCTGGAGTGTGCACCTCCTTCCAGGGCCTATTCGATTCAACTCTCTCCTCCCGCAGAACGGCAGCTCAAAGCATTTTCCCAGGCAGTGCAAAAGCGATTGGCTAAACGCCTCAAGAGGTTGCAAACTAACCCGCGCCCACAGGGTGTGAAGAAACTAGTTGGTGAGGATGATCTGTACCGTGTTCGAGAGGGAGACTATCGCATCATTTATACGATCGGTGATAAGGCGCTCATGGTCCTTGTTCTTAAGATTGGCGACCGAAAAGGAGTCTATCGCTCTTGAACCGTGGTCGTCATTTAGGAGGAGGTTGGTTGTGAGGACAGGTGCCCAAGAGCGGGTATTTCCAGGTGCGGCTACAAACGCGGGGCCCAGGTCCAAATTATCACCGTATCAGGGAACATGGAGGGGATTGCCGGGAAGTGGAGCTTTCTCTTCCATTCACCTCAGGCAAAAAGGGGGTACAAGGTGGACGTGAAGGATAGGAAGATCGAGCAAACGCTTGAAGTGTCGTCGAGCTTTACCGATGCGGTAGATGCAAACTTTATTGATAGTCCGCAGGCAATGACAGAAGCAAAAAAGAAAGGGCTCAAGGGGAAGAGTCGATCCATGATGACGCTCCACATCATGCTCCAAGGCACCAAAAGCCAGGGCGCCTATTGGAATATCGTCAGTGACCAGGCGGAAGGCAGAAGCATCCTCATCAATGGCAAAACCGGGAAGTTTTTTAGACACCAGGCACTCAAGTAGATTGTGCTATAGACCTCAGTATCTGACTCCTTTTGTCCGAGCGCCCAGCCGCAACGTTTAACACACTTTAGAGAGCCATTTGGCTTCGTCGATCTACCTGAAGAGATACGTGATGGCAAGACTTGACCCTGAACCGGTGTGTCCGGACATACATGCTACAGCCAGGGGTCCAGGAGTTTGCGCGGCCGCCGCGGCTGACGAGCTCGAGGCGCTTCCTGCGTGTGGGCTATGCAGGCACGATAGGGTTGCCCCGGATAACGTTGCGGGCGTGTTCGTGGCTCACGCTGCTGGGAGACCGCCCCAAGCCT
>JBDSHB010000425.1:0-4018 GCA_039918695.1 Nitrospirales bacterium
CCTTTATCATCATGGGCAAAGGATAAAGGGCTCCTGACCTATGCCACAATTTGACCCACATTTCTTTTCGTCACTGATATTCTGGGAACTCCTGTCATTTGGGATCCTTCTATGGGTGCTCTATAAGTACGCCCTGCCCCCAATCCTGGAAACGCTGGAAACCCGGGAACGAAAGATTAGAGACAGCCTCGACCAGGCCGAGCAGAACCGAGTTGCAGCAGAGCGAAAGCTCAAGGAATACGAAGCCAAGCTTCAGTTAGCTGCCAAAGAAGTGGAAACGATTCTGACAGAGGCCAAGCAACAGGCTCAACGACTGCTTGACGAAAATGAGCAACGGCTTCGTGCGGAATCACAGAGGATTAAAGAGGAAACGACGCAAGACATTGATCGTGAGCGGCGGAAGGCCATTCAGGATATCAAGACTCAATCGGCTGAGTTAGCCCTGTTGATTGCCGAGAAGGTGATTGGTCGGAGCTTATCGGACGACGACCATCGGCGATTTGCACAAGAAGCTCTGGCAGCAGTCGCCGCCCAATCAAAAAACTAAGTCTTTCCCCAGTCTCTCTGAATAGCCTCAAGGGCATGAGGTATTCTTTCCAAGATCGCTCCCATCAAAACGTCGTGCCCAATAAAAAAGAGGGAAGGATTACTTCCCTCTTTTTTCATGATGTCCCCAAGAATACATTCAGGGACTGTTGAATATTGTAAAATTTTTGCAGCTTCATCAACTTATGAGGCACCGAGTCTCACCAGAGAAAAATAGTGTAGTGTTCAAAAAGGCTCGTCCAGTCCTGCCCTGAGTCATGTCGAAGGGAAGGCCGCAGCCGCTTGGACGAGCGGAGCATACGGTGGAGTACGTGAGCACGGCCAAGTGGCGAGAACGGCCGCTGGCGGCATTTTTCAACACTCCCATTCAGACAACGGTACATAAGTGGAACACTCCCGATAGACCCATTCGCAAAGACATTGGCATACGCTTCAAACCTCCCCTGAGGGAAGATTCCCTCCTCCAGCCCGATACCCTTCTAAATCAAGCGTGACCGTTTGAAATCCCAGTTTTTTAAACTGCTCCACTAACCGGGATCTTCCGGGTTCTTCCATCAGAATTCCCATTTGCGTCGGCTCAATCTCGATTCTCGCCAAATCGCCGTGAAGGCGTACCCGCACCTGCGTTATCCCTTGAGCAACCAAAAAGGCCTCTGCCTGCTCTACTCGGGAAAGATAGGCCTTCGTAATGGGGAGTCCACGGGTAATTCGTGAAGACAAACAGGCGGCCGCGGGCTTATTCCAATTTGCTAGCCCCAAACCTTTGGCCAATTCCCGAATATCCGCCTTACTGAGTCCCGCTTCGACTAAAGGACTCCGCACGCCTAGTTGTCTGGCCGCATTAATGCCGGGACGATCTTCACCCAAGTCATCCACATTGGTCCCGTCCACAATGGTATGAAACCCCACGGCATCACGAAGACTAGAAAGCAACCGGTATAAATCCGTCTTGCAATGAAAGCAGCGGGTTGCATCATTTTTGACAAATGACTCAATTTGCAACTGATCCGTCTCTACCAATTGCAAAGCCGCGCCGATCGCTGTACTTAATTGTTTGACCTCTTCCACTTCCAGTGCCGGAAATGTTGGCGAAACCGCCGTCACGGCTTTGACCTGAGCCCCTAGCATGTCAAAGCCAATTTTTAATACGAGTGTGCTATCGACCCCGCCAGAAAATGCGACCACCACCGATCCCATATGGCAAAAGAGGTCTTGCAAGGCCTCATACTTCCCCTGCAGAGTTGGTTCAAGGCTGAGCATAGAGAGGGAGACTCCTTTTCTTGTTCGTGGTCGACTGATTTAAGACTTCAGAAGCTGATCGACCTAATTGGCCGCAAGCCCCCAACACATCGTCTCCCCGGCTTTTTCGGAGAAACACATCCAGTCCTTTATTTCTGACAATACCTTGAAAGGCATCAATCACATCTGATGACGGACGCCGAAACGGGTTTCCCGGAAACTCATTAAACGGAATCAAATTCACCTTACACCGGATCCCCTGTAAAAGTCGTACCAAACGCCTGGCATCATCGGGTGAATCATTGACCCCCGCTAACAACACATACTCAAACGTCAGAGGGCGTTCGCTGAATTGAGCATATTGGCGACAGGCATCAAGCAATTCGGATAAATCGTAGCGCCCATTCACTGCAGGCATCAATTGTCCCCGTTGCTCATTAGTGGTGCCATTTAAGGATATGGCCAGATTCACGCCTAACCGTCTCACATCTGGAAATCGCGGGATCCAACCCGCTGTGGACACCGTAATACGTCGTGGAGAAAAGCCCAAACCCCACTCAATATTGGTGAGACGCTGGATCGCTTCGGCGACCGGCTCAAAATTCACCAACGGCTCTCCCATTCCCATGAACACCAGTGAAGACAGATGCTCACCTTCCGGCAGATAGGCTTGGACATTCAACACCTGCCCGACAATTTCATGCGCGCGCAAACTTCGCTTCAGGCCCATCTCGGCCGTCAAACAAAAACCACAATCCAGCGTGCAGCCGACCTGGGATGACAGACACAACGTCCGCCGACGGCCATCCGGGATCAATACCGTCTCCACAGCCAGGCCATCCTCTAAATTCCACACAAACTTTACTGTGCCATCGCTGGCAATCGTTGGAGGTGGAGATTCCATGCGGTGAATAGTCGCTACCTCCTGCAACCTGGCCCGGTCGGGCTTTGATAAGTTGGTCATCGACTCAATATCCACTACACGATTTTGATAGAGCCATCGGAGGATTTGGTTGGCCCGATATCGTGGCCAATCGAGTTCTTGGATGAAAGCACTCAGTTCATTTGCCGTGAGGGCAAGGAGATTAAGAGGGGGGGTATTTGTGGTCATCACGTCTAAGTCCAATAATCAAATAATTTATCAATCATAGCATCCTTACCCTCCCAAGCCATCTCAAGAATATTCGAGACTTTCTCTATATGCGCAAGTTCACACTAGAAGCCTGTCTGTCTGGGGCGATCGAGAGCGAAAAGACGACTGAGCGAGGGCAGATTTTGACGATTTCACTGGCCCATCGTGGGACTATGTTTCACGAAAACGGAGAAATTTTGACCGCTTTGACACTTTTGCAGCCGATTCATCCTCAGTCAGACATTTTCCTAGGTAGTACTACACCACAACCTGTTGTCATCCCATGCATGGACTGCTTTAAACCACGAGTTGTTCCATAACACATCTACTAATTTAAATACTCGTCCAAAAAACGAGCCGGCCACTTTATTGCCAACTATTGTAGCAATTAATGTCAAGCTCAACATCATCAGACCAATCATCCAAAACGCCCACACCACGATACAATACCTAGTTAATAAGACACATTCACGTACAGCAAGAACGAATAATATACCAAATATTGGATTCGTAAAATCATAAACCACTAAGTTTAGGCTTTCATTTTTAATAGATGAAATTCACAATGATCACTTCACAAACATACCATTGATTTATAATCAACCAATCGAAATTTACATATTTGTTGGAAGCAACCTTTAAGCACAAAAAAATAAAGCTTGCTTGTTGACTTTGCTTTAAAACACGAATACAATAAGACTCAACATATGGTGGAGCTCGCAAAATGGAGGAACACAATGACCAGCTTAAAGATATTAGTGATGGGCTGGAACAGCGCATTAGTGTCTATGAGCGCAAACTCAAGGATCTCCAAAAAAAACGGGAGCAGGTAGGTGAGGAAATCGCGACGGTTGAGAAATACCTGGAGTTGGCAAAAACCCTCTATCGCGTCGAAGCTGACAAAGCGAAGCTGGCGAGTCTCTCCAGCCAGATCTTCTCGGATAAAGAGGGGCATCTGTCCTCAGCCGATACGGATGTCGCGTCTAAGTCGAGGGAAATTCTCCTAGGCCGAAGCAAATACGTGGGTATGAGCGTACCTGATGCGGTGTACATGGTTCTCCAAGAGATCGGTCGTCCATTGCACGCCAAAGAACTTTTTCA
>JBDSHB010000426.1:0-2988 GCA_039918695.1 Nitrospirales bacterium
CGACCGTATCCCCCTCAAGAATGGGCACAGTGGCTTGCACAATAATAGGGCCTTCATCGACCCCTTCCGTCACCAGATGCACCGTGCAACCGCTGACTTTCGTGCCCCACTCCAAGGCTTGACGTTGGGCCTCGAGTCCTGGAAACGCCGGTAGAAGCGAGGGATGGATATTAAAGATCTTCGATGGGTACATTCGAATTAAGGCGGGGGTCACAATCCGCATATATCCCGCCAGCGCTACGTATTCCACTCCATGTTGCTGAAGAAGGGCACCCATCGCCAAATCATAGGCTTCACGGGGATTAGCTTCCTGAGCAAAAGTTTTGGGATCCAGATAGACCGTGGGAAGGCCTCGTTCCTTCGCTCGCTCCAGACCCGCGGCATTGGGCTTGTTACTGGCCACGACCTTGAGAGTCGCATCCAATGAGCCACGATCCATGGCATCCAGAATGGCCACAAGATTTGATCCGCGGCCGGAGATTAAGACCCCAAGTTCAAGCGACACGATTTCAACCTTCTATGACGAATAGGAAAGCTTTGGCTCAGAAGACGGGCGATCTCGCACGTCCCCGATCACCCAGCCAGTCATCCCCTGTTCCTGAATAATTTCCAATATCCGACTGGTTTCTTCGGGGGGCCCCACTACGACCAGACCAATGCCCATGTTAAACACGCGAAACATTTCGTCTTGATCAATGGCTCCTGCTTCTTGAAGAACAGTGAACAAAGAGAGCGGCGCCCATGTTCTTCGATCGATGACCGCTTGGCAAGACTCCGGAATGACGCGTGGCACATTCCCGGTAATTCCCCCACCGGTGATATGCGCCAGACCGTGTAATCGGCTCTTCGACAATAAGGCTTTGACCAGTTTCACGTAAATAAGAGTCGGCTTGAGTAACGCCTCCCCGACCGTGCCCGGTAAACCGGGTACCCGGGTCTCAGGAGACCACTCCTTCAGCTCAAGAGCGACCTTCCGTGCCAGGGAGTAGCCATTACTATGAAGCCCACTCGACCCGACTCCAATCAACACATCCCCGGTTTGAATTTTTTCCGGTCCCAAAATCTCGGACCGTTCCACCACCCCGACCGCAAAACCGGCCAGATCATATTCGCCCTGCGGGTAACAGGAAGGCATTTCGGCCGTCTCTCCACCGATCAAGGCACACCCGGCTTGCCGGCATCCCTCGGCAATTCCCTGAATAATCGCTTCTCCGACTTCCACCTCGAGATGGCCCGTCGCGAGATAATCCAGAAAAAAGAGAGGTTCCGCTCCGCTCACTATAATGTCATTGACGCACATCGCGACCAAATCTATCCCGATCGAATCATGTCGATTCATTAAGGTGGCCATCTTGACCTTGGTCCCGACGCCATCTGTCCCGGACACCAGAATCGGCTCACGATAGCGCTCGGAAGGAAACCGAAAGAGGCCACCGAACCCTCCAATGTCTCCCAAGACTTCCGGACGGAATGTGGACCGCACCATGGGACCAATTCGTTTGACAAACTCATCGCCTCGTTGAATATCAACTCCTGCTTCTCGATAGGTGGCCATGGCGTATCCTTAATCTCCGTCGTCAGGTTCAGGTGCTAAAAGCGTCAATTCCACTAATGTTTCAAGATGTGCTGTCTGGGGAAACATATCAAAGGGTTGCATGCGTTGAATGGTATAGCCCTTTTCACATAACGATTTAATGTCCCGGGCTAATGACGGGGCGTCGCAAGAAAGATAGAACAGTTTGGGGACTTGCAAGACTCCCAATCGGTCTACAATTTTTGGATTGAGTCCCGCACGCGGAGGATCCAGGAGGATAACATCGTAGGCGCCGGATTTGACAGTCATGAGATAGGATTCGACTGAACTGATTCGCACACGACACCCTGTAATCTCATTGATGCGTAGCGACTCACGGGCATCGTGAATGGCAAACGGATTCCCTTCCACACAGGTCACTTGAGCACCCTGGCTCGCGAGGCTGAGACCTAAAGGGCCGGTTCCGGCATACAACTCCAAAATTCGTTGCCCTTTCAGGTTACCCAGCCATTCCCCAACCATCTTCCCCAACAATTGAAAGACGTCCCAGTTGGCCTGCATAAATGATCGATATCCCATTTTCAGGCGCAATCCTCCAAAGGCTTCCCAGACATGATCCGCTCCTCGCACAATCGGCTCATGCCTCACGCGACGCCTTGAATCATGTTCTGGTGCATCCGCGCGCTCATAGATCCATCCCTTGATGTTGGGGATCTCAGAACAGGCATTCATCAGAAGCTCGACGTGTTCTTTGGTCAAGGCTCGACCGCGGAATACCAACAGACCCCCCTTTTCCAGTTGGGACCATCGGATTTCCACACTTTCTAGATTCATCCCATCAATGACGAAGGAGCGAAGCCCGGACCGGACAGCATCAATAACTGATCGTATTATGTCGTCCACCAAAAAGCACGTGTCAACCGGTAGCAATTGTTGAGTCCCTGATTCAAAAAATCCCAGGAATAGTCCGTCAGGTCCCTCCCCGATTCCCATGCGAAGGACTTGCCGATAGCCATAGGGCCTGGGAGACGGGATCACTGGAGAGATCAGCACATCAGAAATTTTTCCAATCCGACGGAGGGTGTCTTCCAGAATCAATCGTTTTTGAGAAAGTTGTTCTTCGTATTGCACATGCTGAAGCTGGCATCCTCCACATCGCCCAACGACCGGACAGAGTGGAACAACCCGGCTCTCAGCCGGATCCTGGACATGGAGAATTTTTCCTTGGCTCACGCCTTTGCGCCGGCTGAGTATCTCCACCTGTACGGCTTCACCGGGAATGCCACCGGCACACAACACCACCTGGCCATTCAGTCGTCCGAGACTGAATCCGCCTGCCACCAATTTTTCAATGTGGAGAGGATGGGAAGATCCGGGAGACAACGTTTCAGAAGAAGAGGAAGAAGAAGTCGTGCAAGGTTTAATGTTCGGGCCGGAGTTCAACATGAAGGAGT
>JBDSHB010000427.1:0-7515 GCA_039918695.1 Nitrospirales bacterium
AGCCAATCTTTCCCCCTTGCTTATTGATGGTTCGCAGCCTGGCGGACAATTAACCATCACCACCGATGTGGAAAATTTTCCCGGATTCCCCAAGGGCATCATGGGCCCCCAACTCATTCAAGACATGCGGGCCCAAGCGGAACGGTTCGGCACCCAATTCCGCCAGGGTCATGTCACCAAGATTGATCTCCAGGTGCGTCCCTTTCAGGTCACAGTTGACGACGAAGCCACTCTGGAAGCCCGAACCCTCATTATTGCGACCGGTGCCTCGGCCAATTTACTGGGCCTGCCCTCCGAAAGCCGCCTGATGGGTCATGGCGTTTCAACCTGCGCCACCTGCGACGGCTTCTTTTTCCGTGGCAAAGAGATTGCGGTCATTGGCGGCGGTGATAGCGCTGTGGAGGAAGCCACATTTTTGACAAAATTCGCCTCGAAAGTCACTCTCGTCCATCGTCGTGATAAATTACGCGCATCAAAAATCATGCAGGACAGGGCTATGACTAATGAAAAAATTGCGTTTCAGTGGAACAGTGCTCTGGAAGAAGTCATGGGTGACAACCTCGTGACCGGGATCCGGGTCCGCAACGTACAAACCAACCAGGTTGAAGAAATTCTGCTATCAGGCGTTTTCGTGGCCATCGGCCATACACCGAACACCAGCCTGTTTGCGGGTCACATCGATATGGATGAGCAAGGCTACATCCGTACTCAGCCAAATCGGTCTACCACCAACATCCCCGGCGTGTTTGCATCAGGTGACGTGCAGGATTCACATTATCGCCAAGCCATTACGGCTGCCGGATCGGGGTGCATGGCAGCCATCGACGCCGAGCGATATTTAGAATCACTCCACTAATGCTTCATGTCTTAGTCCATTATCATGAGCTCGCTCTCAAGGGAGGCAACCGGAAACATTTCGAATACCGGTTAGTCCACCATCTGCGAGGAGCCCTGAAACCATTAGCGCATGTGCATGTCGAAGCACTCCAAGGACGAATCCGGGTGAGCTTCGAGGATGAGGCGGCATGGCCTCGCTTGCAGGAACAGATCAAGCGAGTGTTTGGTATCGTCAATTTTTCCCTGACCAGAGCCGTACCATTGGCCTATGACCAACCCGATCTCACGGCTCTCAACGACGCGATTATTGCCCATCTGCCCACCCGTCCTTATACCAGCTTCCGGGTCAGTGCCAAACGGGCAGATAAGCGTTTCGTCAAAACCTCTATGGACGTGGAACGGGAAATCGGAGCTGCCGTCGCCGACTTTACCGGCATAAAAGTCAATCTTTCGTACCCCGATATGACGATTTTGGTCGAATTAGTCCCGCCCTACGCCTACTACTGCTGTCAACGCGATGCAGGACCCGGGGGATTACCGACGGGAACCGGGGGGAAAGTCATCTGCCTCATTTCCGGTGGCATCGATTCTCCTGTCGCGGCCTATCGCATGATGAAACGTGGCTGCAAAGCTGTCTTTGTGCATTTTCACGGTCGCCCCTATCTCTCACGAGTCTCTGAGGAAAAAGTACGGGATCAGGTCACTCTGCTCACAAAGTACCAACTGTCTTCACGCCTTCATCTCATCCCCTTTGGTGACATTCAAAGCCAAATCGTCATCAACACGCCGCCACCCGTTCGCGTAGTGCTTTACCGTCGCCTGATGCTCCGCATCGCTGCACGAATTGCTGAGCAGGAAGAAGCATGGGCCCTCACGACCGGGGACAGCTTGGGTCAAGTCGCGTCCCAAACGCCGGAAAATATTTCGGTCATTAACGAAGCGACGGCGCTTCCCATTCTTCGACCGCTCATCGGGATGGATAAGCTGGAAATCACGCAACAAGCTCAAGCACTGGGTTCATTCGAGACCTCCATCGAACCTGACCAAGATTGCTGCACCCTCTTTGTCCCAAAACATCCTCAAACCCGGTGCCAGCTACCCCATATTCTCAGGGTCGAGCAAGACCTCGACATTCCCGGACTCGTTCAGCAAAGCCTACAAGGAAAAGAATTGCTTACCTTCTCTCATGCAGAACGGGTCGATCGAAGGGCCACACAGTAGAATGCTTCTTCACACGTTAAAACCACCGCACACCATCAGACGGTAACCATCCATATTCTGAATAAGCAATATGATGAGGCGTATCTAGCGAAATGCCAGAATCCTTTTTTTCTAGTGTCAGCAAGAAATAATTCTCCAACCGGCCTACATTGGAAAAAGCATGACCAAAGGAAAATCTTCAGTGAGAAAAACGTGAGCATACTGCCTCCTACTATCCTGGTTACCTGGCTCTATCGGGTTTTTGTCGGGGTACTGCTAATTCAAGGTCTATGGGCACCAATAAACCACGAGCTACACCTTGGACTACCTTCTGCTTGGGCCGAACCACACATCATATCGGAGGAAGAAACTCACCAAACCCACAGCGCCCACCATCAGGAGGCTGCTCCGCAGATCGGACAATGGGAAGGCTCCCCGGAAGGGGTTGCGTATAGCGAATTCAACCATGCGCTCGTTGGAGTCGGTGTCATTCTGGTGGGTTTCAGTGAATGGCAAACAGTGATGGGCTGGCAAGCATTCATGTGGGTTCGTTGGCTGTTGCCGAGTTCACTGATTGGATCAGGAATCTTCCTGTTGATCTGGAGCGATCATTTGGCATGGCCCATTGGCCCATGGACATTAGCCGATACGTTATCCGGTAAAGACTCTGAAATGCTCCAACATAAAACATTCGGCATTCTGGCCTTGGCTGTCGGCCTGGTGGAAGGGTTCCTTCGGGCTGGGAAATTTTCTCACGTGTTCTGGCGATCGCTTCTACCGGGTTTTGCACTGGTTGGGGGTCTGATGTTGTTCCGCCACATGCATGGCCTTCATCCTAGTGGCCACGACATTCAGACACACCATAACATCATGGGCACTTTGGCCCTGGCAGGTGGCCTGGCCTGGTTTGCCGGCGAGATCATACCACGATCCCATGCCGCGTTTCAGACATCCTCACGCGTCAAATTTGTATTCAAAATCCTCTGGGCTCTGTTAGTTATTACCATCGGCATGCAACTACTCTTCTATACAGAGTCCTAGAAAAGACCCTGCCAAATATCATAAAGAAAAGTTACATATTGATCATCCACATCATGCCTCAAACACACTTATGAGTCGCCCCATCGCGGCAACGGCAAGAGTATAAATCTGCCCCCCAAGAGAGCTATCTGCTTCAAGCCGCCCAGTGCTGTGATCCGTCGTGCCGTACCTGAACCAATCACGTGAATGCCTGCGTCGTGGCTAAAAACCAGAAAACCGCCTCATGGCTCTGTCATCTCGGGCATACCTTCAACATGCCATTACATCGCCTAGAGTTTAAAGCACACAACCTCATCCTGGCCTCTGTCATCGCTGCCATTAGGAGCGAATTCGCACTAAACGCGCGATGTAAAAACGCTCATGGCTTATTCAACACCGAAACGTCCAACCGCTTTCATTCTTCACATATTCAGGGAACGCTATTTTTGTTGAACAATCATCAGACTTGGCTCCTTTACCGGTTCCACGTATACGGGCGGTCTTCTGGGGAATCAGTTATGCAGTACACAATCTGGTTATCCCCACTCGCTTTGGCCAGAAATGGGCACAACCCTGAAACACCAAACCCAGAAAATAGGGATGTCGGCGTTCTTGCACACCAACCTCTTTCAGGGAGAATCAATGTTGCCGCTTCAGTCGAAGACGACAACCAGAAAGGCAAAAGGAAAAGTCCATGTTGTCCCAGCATCCCGTAGCCCCTTCCATGGAAAAACCCCAGAACGGGGTGCGAGGGCTAAAGCATTGGCGCTACGACCTTATGGCAGGCCTACAAGTCGCACTCATCGGTCTCCCACTCTCCTTGGGAATCGCCGTCGCGTCCGGTGCGCCACCCATTACCGGTGTGATTTCCGCCATCATCGCTGGAGTCATCTTTCCCTTCCTCGGAGGAGCCTATGTGACGATCAGCGGACCGGCTGCGGGTCTTGCGCCAGCACTTCTGGCAGGCATGATTGCGCTCGGCCATGGAGACTTGGCTGTGGGATATCCGCTCTTACTGGTGGCGATTTGTCTGACCGGGGTGGTGCAGGTGGTGTTGAGTCTCTTCCGTGCAGGGAGATTGGCCTTGTACTTTCCCATCTCCGTAGTCGAAGGCATGTTAAGCGCGATTGGCATGCTCATTATCATCAAACAAATTCCGCAACTCCTGGGAGACCAGTTGCCTCCGGTCAAATCCATTCCAGATGCGATTCTGGCGATTCCTCACGATATCCATGAGATGAATCCGGAGATCTTTCTCGTCGGCGGTCTGTCCTTGGCTCTCCTCTTTTTTCTTTCCAGCAGAAAAGAACGGTGGGCCACGCTCATCCCGGCTCCTCTTCTTCTCGTCAGCCTAGGCGGCATCGCCAGTTGGTTCCTGCAACTCCCGCAAGAATACCTGGTCCATGTACCTCTCGATATTTTTCAACATGGCATTCACTTTCCTCATTTTTCTGAAGCCTGGCACAATCAGGATTTATGGATGGCGTTCGTGATCACGATCATCACACTCACCCTTATCGATGGGACCGAGTCGCTGGCCACAATCGCGGCGGTCGATAAAATTGACCCCTTTCATAGAAGATCAGATCCTAACGTGACCCTGCGGGCCATGGGCATCTCCAACATCCTCTCGAGCCTGGCTGGCGGTTTGACGATCATCCCCGGCGGAGTGAAAAGCACGACCAATATCATGGCCGGAGGACGAACCCTCTGGGCCAACTTTTACTATGCCTGTTGTCTGGCGCTCATTCTGTGGTTCGGAACCACACTCATCAATCTCATTCCGCTTACTGTCCTGGCAGCGTTGCTCGTCTGGATCGGATGGGAATTATGCGCACCCAAGGTGTTTTGGAAGATCCTTGCAATCGGCAAGGAACAGCTGTTGATTGCGGTGGTCACCGTCGTGGTCACCTTATACACCTCGGACCTATTAGAAGGCGTGGCGCTTGGCATACTCACAAAAATCGTCGTGCTCTGTGTTGACCTTCTACGGAACTCAGCCAAGGAAACCCCGGCCGGAGACTCTTTCCTCAAGCGGTCCACCAGCCTCCTATCGGCTGCGCTCGTAGAATTGTTCAGCAACCCGGTTATCCGAATCGGAGACGGCCGTGGCTCTCGTGAACGGTACAGCGTCATGACCGTTGCCACCGGCGCGATACGAGGCACTGTCGGAGAGATGAAAAACCCGTACAAAATTTACCTGTCGTCGGTCACCTGCATGAACCTTATGAAACTCGACAAGGCGCTCCACGAAACGCTTGTTGTCCCTTCGAACTCCAAAGCCAACTTCTTGATCATCTTGGCAGGACAGATTATCGACCACACTTCGATGGAGTATTTACACCATTTCCAGGACCAATGTAGTGAGGCGGGCCATACCTGCTCTTTCATCGGGATGGATCACTTCCGCTCATTTTCTGACCACGTGTTGGCTTACCGCGTGAATCCTCCACGAAGCCTCATGGCATTCGCGTAATGACCGATAGCTATTCATAACCGTATGAAGGAGGAGGCAATGACCACAAGCGAGATTTTGACTCAGGCACCACCGACCCAGGAAGAGGTGGACATTCATGACCTGACCATCGGGCAACGGATTGACTGGCTGGTAGGCTATTCTCGCCGGCACTCCCAGGAATTCCAAAGTCCCGAGTCTTGGCTCGCGCGCAGCCGATATCTGGCCCAACACCCGACCGCGATTACGGCATTCATGTGCATGGATGGACGCATTAATATTCCCGTCGCCACCAACACCCCCCGCGGCATCATTTTCCCCTTCCGTAATCTCGGTGGACGCTTTAACCTGGGGTGGCCGCACCTCGGCGAAGTTATGACAGAACATGTGCAAAACATGGTCAAACAGGGCCGCCGCACCCTGGCACTCATTACCTATCATTATTCGAAAGGCAATCCCCACCGCGGATGTGCCGGATTTAACTATGACACGGTTGCCGCACGCACCTACAGTCAGGGTATCAAACAACAGATGGAGGCGGTCTTCGGTACTGGTCACGACACGGTGTACCCGATCGTGTGTGGATTTGAGACAGACGAAGACGCCTTGGTGTTCCACGGTAAGAAGGGAAAAACCCTGAACCTCTCCTCTGTGTCCATCCGCGATCAGGACTGCTTGCCCGCCTTACTGGAAGAGCTGTATCCCGATATGCCCCAACAGATCCAGCATGACCTGTTGCCTCTGGTACGTGACAACATCACTCATGTCGCCGACATCAAACGGACCAACCGCACACCCAACATCGAGCACCGCGAATGGATTATTTGCGTCGGACGGGGCTTCGACTGGTTGCACACCTCAAATCTGGCGCTCATTATCGGACCTTATAGCCCAGACCTCGCCGACCCTATTCGAAAGGCCGCCGGCATCATCGAGGGCAACATGCAATCCGGCCGTATCCCTGATGATGGATTTCTGCTACTTGCCAAGGCCCCTTACCATGAAATCGGCGTTGACCGTGCCTGCGCCGAACTCAAAAGCGCGTTCCTGTCCGAATTCGCGGCCGGGGTCATCCGCACTGAATTCCCGAAATTGGCCGAAAAGATGCACGTACGCAGCGCCGTCCTTGCCTGGCAATCACGGGTGATGGAGATGCTTGATGCTCAGACATGAATCTGCCGACCCCCTGCATCGTTCTTCCCTTCTGCTTCATCAATAGGCCCTGCCAAGTATTATGGGACCAGAATAAGACTCCCGGCTGGCTGGGAAATCTCTGCTCAAGAAAAAGGGTGCTCCGGACAGCCTCCGACATCCCATTGCAAAATGGTATGCTACTGGTAGCCCCACTGATAGTTGAGGGAGCGCTATTGCGCCGATTGGAATGAGGCCAACGTAAAGGTGTGCCCAATGCCGTATCACCACTTGATTATTTGCTCATATCCACCAACGCATAGTTAAACCATGAAAAAACTGTACGTCTCGCAAAGCCTCATCGACGTGGAATCCCGAAAAGAACTGTTGGATCAAGCCCAGATACCGGCCACGATCAAGAATCAACGCTCAGCGATGTTGGGAGGCGAAGTACCATTTGTTGAAGTCTTCCCGGAACTGTGGGTGCTGAAGGACGAGGATTTTGACCGGGCCAACAGGTTACTCGAAGAGTGGGAACAAGCTAAGCCTCTCGAAACAACGGGATGGACCTGTTCCGGCTGCGGGGAGTTGCATCAAAAAGAATTCACCACATGCTGGAAATGCGGGCTGGAAAGACGGTAAAAGAGTTCAGCCGGGTCTCGCCAAGGCTATTTATGTTCTTGGGGCTCCCATCATCCTGTGCTCTTCGGCACACGCATGACAAATTCCATATTGGATCCCGCTGAATTCTGGCGGTTCCACCTTGGCCCGGATTCCTTGCCCTTAGCTCAGGAGGCCAGGGTGATTTAAGCTGAACCAAGGGTTCACGTCTGCCTTCAATCTCTACACATGGATATCTGTATTTTTACACT
>JBDSHB010000428.1:0-2980 GCA_039918695.1 Nitrospirales bacterium
ATGGCTGCCGGGTTCAGAGCGGCTCGTGGGCGCATTATTATCAGTATGGATGGGGATCTGCAAAATGATCCCAGCGATATCCCGCGACTGTTGGCCAAAATCGCAGAAGGATATGATGTGGTCTGTGGATGGAGGAAGGAACGGAAGGATAAATTCCTTTCCCGTCGATTCCCTTCACTGATTGCCAACTGGCTTATCGGTAAAATCACAGGAGTAGCTATTCATGATAATGGATGTTCACTGAAAGCCTATCGAGCCTCAATTATTAAACGCGTGGCTCTATATTCGGAACTGCATCGGTTTATTCCGGCGATGGCAACTTTGTCCGGTGCAAGAATTGCTGAATTGGTGGTTACCCACCATCCACGGATGTTCGGAAAAAGCAAATATGGAATTTCAAGAGCGTGGCGGGTGTTTTTGGATTTGTTCTTAGTGAAAATGGTGACCGGGTTTGCCGCCAGACCGGCATTGTGGTTTGGCATACTCGCCATTCCTGGAGCCTTGTTAGCGGCCCTGAGTTTGGTCGTCATGTTGTTCTCAGAGACCATGGGCATTGTATTTCCTGCGACGACTTTTTTGTTATGCGCACTGACAGGGCATTTGCTGACCATGGGAATGCTTGGGGAAATGATCCTCTATTCAGGGGATTTTCGTCCCGATCAGATGATCTGGAGAGTCCAGACAAAAAGATTCTTTCGTCCGATCTCCATCGTTGGCAAGGGAAGTACCTTAATAGGGTTGGAATGATGTATCGAACGCCTCACGCATATGCCCTGCCGGGGGTGGGCTTTCATCGGGTTGCCAGTCTGTTTGTAGGCCAATGCCCATTCCAAATTCACTGTGTCCTCACCTGCGTTCTCTTTGTCATTTCTTGTGCTATGCCATGTTTACCTTTAAAAGGCGAATTCTCATGACTGTCCATTCCGTTGGTCCAGAATGTGTCTCCTTCGAGCCAATGAGGGTTGCGGTTTCGGTTGTCGTCCCGGTTACAGAACGGTGTGATGCCCTTGATGAGATTTATCGTCTGCATGCGGACATCCTACGTCGGATGGTTCCTTCATTTGAATTTATTTTCGTCCTGGACGAAGGGTTTGAACAAGCAGCCGAATCCCTTAATGATCTGATAGCTAATGGTGAGCCAATTCGAATCGTTCCGCTCCAGCGGCATTTTGGAGAAGCGACTGTTCTGATGGTGGGGTTTCAGGAGGCCAAGGCTGAGGTCCTACTTACGTTACCAGCCTATTTTCAAACACTGCCTGAAGGCCTGCACACGGTGATGGATTCCCTCAAGGAGGGATATGATTTGGTCGTCACCCGCCGATATCCACGAAAAGATCCCTGGATCAATCGTCTGCAAAATCGTCTCTTCCACTGTGCCCTGGGATTGCTGACTGGTGTGCGGTTTCATGATATGAGCTGTAGTCTTCGTGGCATTCGAAGGCCTGTGGTTCGTGAAGTCAATCTCTATGGAGATCTTCATCGGTTTCTTCCCTTGCTTGCCTATCAACGGGGGTTCCGGGTTGTGGAGCGAGATGTGGCTCAGCATCCAGCCGATTGTCATTCACGAATGCTTGGCCCCGGCGTATACCTTCGTCGCTTTCTCGATATCATTACGGTCGTCTTCCTCTTTAAATTCACAAAAAAACCATTGCGATTTTTTGGGCTGATCGGAGCGGGATTGTTTTCAGGCGGTCTGGTCATTTCTATGATTTTGGCGATACAAAAACTCTTTGGACTCACAGGACTGACCGATCGGCCCCTGTTAATCCTGGGTGCCTTGCTGATGGTCCTTGGTGTTCAAACTGCATCCGTTGGCCTATTGGGTGAGATGATTGTATTCACTCATGCCAGGAAAATGAAAGATTACACCATCAAAGATCTCTTAAAGGCCAAAACGTAAGACTGTTGGAAAATACCAATGAAGAATCAGAACGTCTGAAATTCGACGATCCCCCATTTTCCACTGTCACCTGTTTTATGAGCATCCCACTCGCTCTAATCCCAAAGCACTCTCTTTCAAAATGTGAGTATTGGTGCGCTCTTCTTGCACTTGTGGCCATTGTGATCGGAGTCCTAGTCAGGTTTAGTGATTTAGGCGCCTGGTGCTTGGCTGTGGATGAATTTTATATCGCCAAGTCCGTTGAACTGATTCAGCAAAAGGGGATACCGGTCTATCCCGATGGTGGCATGTATTGGCGAGGGCTGTTCTTCCAGTACATCGAAGCCGCCAGTGTTGGTCTATTCGGGATGAATGAATATGCGCTTCGACTGCCGGCGGTCCTGTTTAATCTGTTCACGATCCCGCCGCTCTATTTGCTGGGCAGGAAAAGAATCGGAAATGCCGGCGCATTTCTCCTGGTGGCCTTTTTTTGTGTATCCATTTGGGAAGTGGAATTTGCTCGATTTGCCCGCATGTATTCGATGTTTCAATGTGCATTTCTTTGGTTTCTGTATTTTTTTTACGAAGGATTCTTTCTGGGCAGAACACGTGCCATTTTATGGTCATATTTCATTGCTTCCATCAGCATTGTCATCTATGAAGGTTCGATTTTCATGGCGTGTGTACTGTTCTTGCCTCTCTTCATTCGAGGAGTACACCTGGCGAAACAGGTACAGTATGGGATTTCGGCCGGGGCCATTCTTCTGTTGAATGTTCTTGTTCCGAAGGTGTGGTCTCGGCTTTTCCCTGGAGATTCGGGAAACGAGTACCCACAAGGATTCGTTCTCCCCCAGGAGGGTGGAGGCATTCTGCTTCTTCCAGACCTTTCCTTGTGGGAGTCTGTCTTCATGCGCGGAGATCTTTGGGGTGCGGGGTATTTTCTGCTTGTCCTCATAGGAATAGGTCTCGCCTATATGGTGATGAAATCGTCCTTGTGGGTTTGGCGGAAAAAAATCATTGGCTTGGTTCTCCTGGCCGCTGGCCTGTCTCAGTTGTTTGGAATCGTGCTGGCTCTCCTGCTTGTCTCCTATTTCACTCATC
>JBDSHB010000429.1:0-3508 GCA_039918695.1 Nitrospirales bacterium
CACCGCAGCGCGACTCAGGCGCCCCGTTTTAAAGGTGTGGATTTGCTGGAGATGGGCTAAATCAATCTCCTGGTTTTCGGCCTGAATATCCATGACCTGTCCCCCCACCATTCCCTGATGCCCAGAACCATGTGCCAGTTCCCGCACAATGTCTAACTGCTGAGCAACAGAGAAAGCCTCTGTGCCATCAACTTGACTGCATAACTCAAACGCCATCGTCAACAATGCATCACCTGCCAATATCGCCATACCATCTCCAAAAACTTTATGGTTGGTTAACCGGCCTCGCCGATAGTCATCGTTATCCATCGCCGGGAGATCATCATGAATGAGGGAATACGTATGAACGAATTCCAAAGAAGCGGCGAACGGCAATATGGCGTCGCGATCATATCCCAGGGCTTGGGCAGTGGCAATGGTCAAAATCGGACGAATGCGTTTCCCTCCACCCAGAAGGCTATATCGCATGGATTCATACAATCGTTGAGGATGGACCGAAAGCAGAGGGACGCTCCGCTCCAAAAACTGGTCAACCCGTTTGCGCTGTTGGTCTAAGTAGGCTTGAATGTTCACAAAGGAGCGAATAGAGGCTGTGGAAGGATAGAAAAAATAGTTCGTGACCCTATCAAATGGATTTTTGGAGTGTCAAATTATGAGCCTATAACTTGGGGATATAAGCTCAGTAAACGGTTCCATAAAGTTTTCTTCATTGTTTTCACCTGAATTACTCAGTATACTTTTCTGCCATGAGCATTCGAAACCGAGCCGGAGATTGGGAACCCCTGTTGTTGGGTATCGAACCCGAAATGTGCGGGGTGTGTCACGAAGGTCTGTACCGGAACCTTACCATGCTCCGTGGAGGATGGTCTCGTTGCAGCATCTGTGAACATTTCGTCCATTATAGTTGTCTGGCTAGCGGGAAGGTCTCCTATCTGAAAAGACGGCCGCGTGTGTGCAAAACTTGTGCAGACCAGCAGACCTTCACCCAACCTGCCATGTCCACGCCTTCGGTGCCTGCCGAAGTCAAATAATGGAACATCCAGGGCTTTCAACCCCACAAACTATGGGTTCTCCTCGACTCTCAGGATCATTTCTCCATTTTTTTCTGACTCCCATCCTCTGCGCATTTAGTGGTTTTCATACTGCCAGCTATCTCTTCGTCGGTCTTTACACGTGGCCTCGAACCAGTCGGGTGCTTGTCCTGACCATTGGTATGCTTATTTTTTCCTATGAATTCATTTATAAGAACCAGTCGTCACCTCCTACTTCCACATGGAAATATTCTTCCTTTGAATCGGTATTCTATACTTGTGCTGTTCCCTATATAATAGGAGCAGGAGCACTCTTGGTCCTTGCGGGCCTGTCAGAATAGGGCAGCTTTTCTGCCAATACCCTTGAACCTGTATTGATCTGCACTTCTAGAGAGGACCCAACCATGAAAAATGTGGAATTGACTGTCAATGGAACCATGCTAACGATTACGGTAGACCTGTCGAAGGATTTTGGTCCTTCTTCATCGGGGAAAACAACGATCATTGCCTCAACCGAAGGCAATGTCTCGATTCCCGATCGAGAAGAAAAAATCGGGCTGAATATTTACAAGAAAAAAGCCTAGACTTCCTCAGGAAGCTCGGCTTTTAGAATCTTCTAGTAACACCTGCCCTGTCCACGATGCCTTGACCTTCATCACGGCTTGTGGAGTCCCCTCCGCCACCACAAATCCTCCTTGATCTCCACCTTCCGGTCCCAAATCAATGACCCAATCCGCGTTCTGAATCACATCCACATTATGCTCAATGACGAGAACCGTATTCCCTGCCTCCACTAACCGGTCAAGCACATCCAACAACCGTTGAATATCCACAAAATGTAGTCCCGTCGTCGGTTCATCCAGAATATAGAGCGTACGACCAGTGGGTCGTTTCGAGAGTTCCTTAGAAAGTTTGACCCGCTGGGCTTCCCCCCCGGACAAGGTGGTCGCCGATTGCCCGAGTTTAATGTAATGCAGACCCACATCTGATAAGGTTTGCAGTCGGGTCCGCAGTGGCGGAATGTTCACAAAAAACTCCAGGGCCTCTGCCACCGTCATGTTTAACACTTCTGCGATCGTTCGCCCCCTGTAAGTTACATCCAAGGTTTCGCGATTGTACCGTTGGCCATTGCAGGCCTCACAGGTCACATAAATATCTGGGAGAAAATGCATTTCAATTTTTATGAGGCCATCACCCTGACATGCCTCGCATCGCCCACCCTTGACATTGAAACTGTAGCGGCCTGGCTTGTAGCCTCGCACTCGAGACTCCGGTAATTGCGCGAACAGATCACGAATGAAACTAAAGAGGCCAGTATAGGTGACGGGATTCGAACGCGGGGTCCGTCCAATTGGGGACTGATCAATATCAATAAGTTTATCCAGCTGATCAAGCCCACGTATTTCCCGACATCCCTCAAACACCGGCTTCTTCTGGGAAAAACCCTGTCCCAGGGATCGGAACAACACATCTATGACCAGAGTGCTTTTTCCGGACCCTGACACACCGGTGACACAGGTCAAGAGGCCTAATGGAAAGTTCACAGTCAGATGACGAAGATTGTGTTTTTCCGCGCCCACGACGGTCAAAAATCCTTTGGCGTGCCGTGCACGCTGAGGCAAGGACACCCGGCGAATCCCTTTTAAATATTGGCCGGTCAGCGAGGTTGGGTGAGCCATCACCACCGAGGGAGGCCCATGGGCGACTAATTGTCCACCTTCTACGCCGGCTCCCGGCCCTAAATCCAATAGATAGTCGGCAGCGCGCATGGTCTCGGCGTCGTGCTCCACCACCACGACAGTATTCCCCATATCACGCAATCGCAACAACGTTTGGAGTAACCGTCGGTGATCCCGCTGGTGCAACCCAATACTAGGTTCATCCAGGATATACAGCACGCCTACCAACCCCGATCCGATTTGCGTGGCTAATCGAATCCGTTGTCCTTCCCCCCCGGACAAAGTGGCAGAAGGACGATCCAGTGTAAGGTAGCCTAATCCGACGTTGAGTAAAAACTCCAGCCTCTCCCGAATCTCTTTCAGCACTCGCTCCCCAATCATCTGTTCGCGATCAGTGAGGACTAACGCATCCATAAATGCCAGAGTATTCCGCACGGACAGATGAGTCACCTCAGCAATAGACTGCCCTCCAATTTTTATGGCAAGGCTTTCCTTCTTCAGTCGGCCTCCACCACACATCTCGCAGGGGGTATCGAAGGTCCATTCCTCCCATTCCGAATGAGTGGAGGTCTCATACCCAATGCCATCGCATCCATCACATGCACCATGAGGGCTGTTAAATGAAAAAATTCTTGGGGAAATTTCTGAATAGCTGACACCACACTGAATACATGCCAGGTGTTCGCTATAGACACGGACCTGATCATCTTCTGTCAGCACTCCAACGAGGCCATGCGCCAACTTAAGGGCCGTTTCTACCGAATCTGCCAAACGACGCGACACCCCGGTCTCTGACTT
>JBDSHB010000430.1:0-7215 GCA_039918695.1 Nitrospirales bacterium
CTTCCACGGACCGTTGCCACTGTGCTTGCGGCACAAACGGTATTAGGGGCCGCCAGGATGGTACTGGAAAGTGGCGAACATCCTGCTTTACTCAAAGATCGGGTGACCTCACCAGGCGGGACGACAATTGCGGGTCTGCAACAATTAGAAACCGGGCGGTTACGGGCGACCTTAATGAAAGCCGTCGAAGCTGCTACGGCTCGGTCTCATGAGCTGGGCCAATAATGAGCTCGGTCGCGCTGACGTTAGATGCACATATGGCATAAGATTTTATTGAAAGGAGTACACGGTGCAGTATTGGGTCAAGGTCATTTTTGTTGATAATAAAGAATTAGAATTCAAGGACGCGATTCGCCATACCATCAGCGATGACATGGAAATTCTTGAAATTGATACTCCCAAGGAAGTCACCATCATTCCCTTGAAGCAAATTAAGTATTTTTCTTGCGACGCAGGAGTCTTTGCCAAATCATAAGTTAGAGGCCGTGAGTTGGGTTAGGGCTTTGTCAATATTCCGATTGGATTATCCGAAAGGAATGGGGGACGGTCTTGTTCTTGTTCGTTACAGGGTCAAATTGCCTATTTCCCTATTTAAATCGGGGGTACCGTAAATTTTTTAAATCAGCTCGCCAATAGAAAGGTATCAGATTTCGTCTCTTATATAAGGGATATGGGGAAACTCTTCTTGCCTAATTCGTCTCTTTATGCCACCATAATCTTATTCCCGTGATCCGACGTTGATCTTCTTTCATAAGACACCCCATTCAAAACATAGGAATGACAATTCGTTGAAGACGCGGAAGGAATGATCTTGGTCATGGAAACGATCAAACAGGTTGGTAAACAAATCAGTCTGGTCCTGGTCTTATTGGTCGGACTGTTGGTCATTTGGGAACTTCCCCACCATGATCGAAATTACCTCTCCCATCAGGAGCGGACTGCCCAATTAGGAACAAAGCTGCCGGCGTATGAGGTAAGGACCTTTTTGCGCCATATTGAGACTAGGCTTCCTTCTTATCGTGAAGAATTTCAGCAAGCTGAAAAAAACTCAGGGATTTCATGGATGTTATTAGCGGCCATGGCCTATCAAGAGTCTCAATGGAATCACAAGGCAGTTAGTCCCACAGGGGTTCGAGGAATTATGATGCTCACACGTTCCACCGCCTCCGATCTGGGAATCAAGAATCGGCTTGACCCTTCAAAAAGTATTGCCGGTGGGGCCCGCTATTTGTCCTATTTACAAAAACGGGTTCCTGACAACATTCGAATGCCAGATCGCATGTTTATTGCCCTTGCGGCTTACAATGTCGGCATGGGACATATTAACGATGCTCGATTGCTTGCTGAGCGCCTAGGTAAAAACGCCGATCAGTGGGAGGACCTTAAAAGCATTCTTCCCCTCTTGGCTCATAAAGAATATTACCAGGATCTGCCTCATCGTTATGCCCGTGGGTGGGAGGCTGTAAAATATGTGAAACGCATTCGAGCCTATCGGAACATCCTTCAGCAGGTCATAAAGCGTGAAGCAAAAATGTCGCAAGTGGATATTTAATTCGCTCCTCTTTTGTATTTGATCTTTAGCCTCTTTCGGATAACATTTTTTCTGGCTTTATTCCCTTTGTTTTATTCCTTTCAGATTTCTTTACCTTCCCGATTTCTTCCCCCTTCAAAATATCCATTGTGGAATTATTCCGCGTGAGCGTGACCGCGAACACAGACACCATCTATTTTGGGATCTAGGAAGATGAAATGATGGAATATTTTGGAAAAAATACATCTGATCTCTAGGAGCCTGCCGGATTTAGGATGAACCGGCTGCAAAAGTGTCTAAGCAGTCCATATTTCACTGCTTTCCTGGGCCATAGTCTCACTATGGGCCGGCAAAACCGTTAAAATCTGGCCTCGCTCAACCGCTTTTCGCTCTAGACCCCCCAAGTCCGACAGGCTCCTAGGGCGTCTGAGTCCCAAGAGATTCATCTGGCTGGGCGCGTTCGATGGCTAGTGCGGTATCATTTGGTAAAATTTTGGCTTTAATCCTATCCCCGAACTTAAAGGATCCTGAAATGGTTGTTTGAGGAGTAACCTCGATACGAATTTCTCCACGGTCCCCTCTGACAACATACATGTTCTCATCAATCATTAAGACCTCGGCCACAACCGTACGAAATTTTTGAGGCGCCTTTGGGGCAGTGGTTGATGTGTCATTTTTAGGGAGTGTTGATTCTGATTCTGGAGCAATCACAATGGAAGGTGCCGTCGGAATTGAGGGTAAAGATCCTTCTTCCAAGCGAATGCCGGGGGATTCATCGGGACTCGCACGGACAATGGATAATGCTTTATCCTGTTGGGTAACCCGCGCTTTGATCCGATCCCCAAACTCGAAGGACTCTGATAACTGGGTTTGCGGTGTCACTTCAATTTGAATCTCTCCATAGTCGCTTCTGATGATATAAAAATTTTTATCCACCATTAGGATGTCGGCAATGATGATTCGCACATTGGGTGACACAGTTGTAGTGGGAGTTGTCGGTTCCGTCTTAGTGCCTGAAGGGGGAGGGGGAGCCGTGGTGACGGGAACTCCGCTTCTTGTCCCAATCGGTTCGCCTGGTTTGGCTTTTGTTATGGCAATTGCCTTGTCGTTGGGTAAGAGGACTGCTTTTATGCGATCGCCAAAGGTGAATGATTCCGCCAGTTGAGTTTCCGTGGTGACTTCTATTCGAATTTCTCCACGTTCCCCACGAACCACATAAAACGCGCCATCGATCATTAAGAGGTCCGCAACAACGGTCCTGGTTTTTGGGGGAGGGGAAGGTTGAGAAAAGGCTTGAGCCAATTTTTCGCCCTCACCTTCAGCGGCAAAGAGGGATTGGTACCCTAGTATTCCCAGGCAGGCTACAATAATCAACAACGATCCAGAAAAATTGCGAGGAGACCTTACTGGAGGGAATGTTATGAGCTTCATGTGAGTAGGTGAAAGTACACGTGAAGTTTTTGTTTTCGTGGTGCCGAGGCGCAGAATCGAACTGCGGACACCAGCCTTTTCAGGGCTGTGCTCTACCAACTGAGCTACCTCGGCACACTCGTAGAACTGTTGACTTCGACATATTTTTATACCATAAAGGCTTCTTCCTTTTCCAATCAATTTCGTCAACTTTTTCCTATTCGGAGGATTCCTACGAGATGAATTTTTTTTTGGCCATTCTGGCATTGGTTGCCGGTGAATCGGGGACTTATGTTTGTGACGGGTGAAGCGACTTTTGCTACCAGGTGAACCGGATGAATCCTCCATTGTAATCTGGACCACTGATTGAAGGAGGGAGAAGAAGAGGTTTATCCTGCTTGAGGTCCAGGCCTTTTGGTAAATTCTCTGAAGGGATGATCGATTCAAAAGCCTGAAGGCTATGCATTTAGACTCCTAATTCAATGCCTGGCAGTTTTCCTGGTGATTTCAGGTGAAGCAGAGAGCTATTTTGCGATTGAAATCGGTTTTTTGGGAAAGTGTTTTGAGAATATGTTTCCCCCAATAACCTTTTTTCCCAACCTTGTGGCTTTCGTACGTCAATAGATCTTTTTATGGTCGAATTGTTCGCTGGTACCCGGTCACCAGCGGTTAATACTTCGTTGGCATTCAGAGCGGCCTCAACCTTGGAATTTTCCAATGGGAAAAGAGTAAGACACGAACTAAATGAAATGAATGTGAGTGCCAGGAACGAAAGATTGGGTATTTTTCCTTTCAACATCATGACACTCCCCCTCGGCTTCTGTAGTCAAAAAGTAATTTACCATAGATATAGGCTGTAGGGGTTGATCTGCCTTCTGCTTCCGGTTTTCAAGTAGACGCTCATATCGTCCACAATTGTGCTTTCGCCCCAGGTACGCATTTCAGGAAACCTTTTCTTGTATACTTATCCCGAGACTGGGATAGGTTCGGGTCTGATTCCGAAATAAGAGCGTTTTCCAATTTTCCCTCATAAAAGAGAATCAAAAATTGATAGCAACTTTGGCAGCTGGCTTCAGACGTGGTGAGGTACGTTATCAATTGAATGTATGAACTGCTCAAAACAAACATTATGATCCATGATTTCATAATTTTTAAGGTTAGTTCAGCACGAAGCTATTGAACACCCACTCCAATCCTCACTTCCTTGACGGTTTTTGGGACTGGCAGGTATTCTCAACACTGTTCCGCCCATAATATTGTCACCTCATTTATTCGTCACAGACTTCTATGACCACGGGAAACCATAAGACTATGCAAACAGATGAATCTCAAGATGACCTTGAAGTTTCAGGAGAAGAGGAAGAGATCTCCCCCGAGGAATACCTGAAACCCTTACTTCAACGAGCCAGACAGGCTGCCCGCCCATTAAGTGGATTGATTGCCATGAAAAAGAATGCAGCGTTAATGGCCATGGCTGATGCGTTAGAGGCCGGGGAAGACGCGATTCTTGAGGCCAACGAAAAAGATCTTTCAGCATTCGAAGAGAATTCCTCACAGTCTGCTCTGGCGGATCGACTTCGCCTAACGCAACCCAGAATTGCCGATATGGCATTGCACATTCGCGAGATTGCGCAATTGCGGGATCCGGTTGGCGAATCGATGGGGTTCTGGCAACGACCCAATGGAATGAGAGTCGGTCGAGTGCGTGTGCCGATTGGGGTGATCGGGATCATCTATGAATCTCGTCCCAATGTGACCGCTGATGCGGCGGCCCTCTGCCTCAAATCCGGCAATGTGTGCGTGCTGCGCGGGGGGTCCGAGGCGCACCATTCCAATTTGGCTCTTGCAACGATTCTTGGGGAGGCGGCCCAAAAGGCAGGAATTCCAGAAGGAGCTATTACCTTTATCGACAAGACTGATCGTGAGATAGTTCTTGCTCTGCTCAAAAGCCACAGGTTTGTTGATCTCATCATTCCTCGTGGCGGGAATGCGCTGATGGACACAGTAACTCAGCATGCCACCATCCCGGTGATTAAGCACGACAAAGGGGTGTGCCATATTTATGTGGATTCGGATGTGGATCTGGCCATGGCCCAACGAATCAGTTTTAACGCGAAAGCTCAGCGTTGCTCGACCTGTAACAGCATGGAAACACTTTTGGTTCATGAGAAAGTGGCTAAAAAATTCTTGCCACCGTTGGCCGATGAGTATGTTGAAGCAGGGGTCGAAATGCGGGGATGTCCGAAAACCTGCCAGATCCTCTCTCAGGCCAAGCCTGCCCAGGAAGACGATTTCGGAAAAGAGTTTTTATCCTTAATTGTGGCGATCAAAGTGGTGAAGGATATGGAGAGCGCCATGGACCACATACACCAATACGGTTCCCGTCATACAGACTCTATTTTGACTAATGACTATGATCGGGCTTTACGATTTTTGCGAGAGGTGGATTCCAGTACCGTGATGGTCAATGCCTCGACGCGCCTGAACGATGGCTATGAGTTTGGGTTGGGGGCCGAAATTGGGATTAGCACGACCCGCATCCATGCTCGTGGTCCCATGGGGTTAGAGGATTTAACCTGTTCCAAATATGTTGTATACGGTTCCGGTCAAATCCGGGAGTAAGAGCCCGATCGGTTCGATGCCGTGCTCCCAACAATTTTTCTCACAATAATCCCGTCTCGGACCTTTAATATCAGAGGCGATCTGCCTTCTGACATTTCCCATTCCTCATCATGAACCTTCAAGGCATATTGGATCATCCCCAAGCCCTACGTTTTCCTGCCAATCAGATTTATAGACAGGAATGGGAGTCGGCGGGTGGGCGGATCATAGAGCAGCCCACTGGTCATTGTGTGTTGTATGGCAAGCATGGGCAACGGATTCTTTTGGTAGATCCAGATGGAAATCCCCTTCATGAATGTTTGTGGGAACAGAAGCCAACGGGTGCGAATTCCCTGGCCTCTGCCCGTCTTCGATTGGATTGGGGGCAATGGATCGGGATTAAACCGGAAGGATTGGTCAATACCATTTCCTTGGATTTATCTCGTCGGCAAGGTTGGGAAGGGATCACGCAAGACGACCTGCGTCAGATGGCAGCCCGGTCCTTGCATTCCGACCTGGCGATGGTCCGATTTTTTTATCGGGATGAGGATGTCGTCCTTCATGGTGACGGGCACGCCACGATTCACCAGGTTAAGGACGCCTTTTATGTCTTACCCAATGGGTCGTTTGAAGAAGCCAGGTTCATGTCATGTATGAGCCGGATGGAATGGAGTCGAATAGATTACCTGCCAGTGGTGGAATTGTTTTTATCCCTTTTGCCGGGAACCGGCAGTGCGACCTTTGAATTCATACGAGGTCTCTATGACGATCAAAACATTAATGGGGCGATTCCCTTGCAATACAGCGGTATTCCGGTATATCCCTCCGAGGCCGCGTTCAGGCTCTTCAGTCTCTTTTTTACCCCTTCCGTTTCTTCCAGCCAATCCCCGCTGGAAGTGTTTTTGGATGTTGAACGGTCGCATGAAGTCCACTGGCTTCCAGCGACTGGTTTCCCCGTTCGGTATATGGATGAGGAACAGCATCTTTGCGTCACGGTCAGAAACCAGATGATTCAAAAAGCCACATGGTGGGATGATCCCTCTGGCCTATCGTTTAACCGAATACACGAGTCAGGTCTGCCAGTGTCCGACAATCGGGGAGCGGGAGTCACGACCGAGGGCTTATGGCTGTTTGATGGCCGTGAACGAAAGAAATTGACCATTCGACCATCCTGGCAGCTGTCCAAACTTAATCATTCGGTTTCCTGGAAGCCGCTCAATAGCACCTGGCGCGACGCCTTCCCGATCAGGCCACCGATACTTAATCCCGTGGAAGCCTTCTCTTCGGTCCTACTCTACCCGCAGAAGTCTGAGATGATTGGCGAAAAAGAAAGCCAACCTTTTGTTTTTGATTTTTTAGATGATTTCCTTGAAGAACACCAAGACCTCTTTCGCGCCAGATCTGACGCCACACATGTCTTGCTTTCGCTTTGCGAAGCGGGATTGGGTTCGTGTCTTCAATACCAGGAATCTCAAATTCATACGGTTTGGTACAACCGGACACAATTTGCCCAAAAGCATGCCCAATCTATTTGGAATAGGCTTTCTAGGATGGATCGGTTGGCGTGGTTTCCAAATTTTCAATTTATACCCTTTGAGCGGCACATGTTGGAAGCATTGCGGACCAGGTATGATTGGATTTATCTCTGGATTCCCTTTTCAGATTATTCAAAT
>JBDSHB010000431.1:0-3214 GCA_039918695.1 Nitrospirales bacterium
TCCCACTCCCACAAACATTTCCACAAACTCCGACCCGCTAATGGAGAAAAACGGCACGCCGGCTTCTCCCGCGATCGCTTTCGCCAGCATGGTTTTTCCGGTGCCAGGGGGCCCCACCAAGAGCACACCCTTGGGGATCCGCCCCCCGATCTTGGTGAATTTTTCAGGGGTCTTTAAGAATTCAACCACTTCCATGAGTTCCACTTTGGCTTCATCGACTCCAGCCACATCACTCATACGGGTCTTGATATCGCTTTCAATATAGACCTTAGCTTTGGATTTCCCGATTCGCATAAACCCGCCACCCGCTCCTTGCCCCATCTTCCGCAAAATCCAAAACCAAATCCCAGCAAAGACCAGAATAGGGACGACCCAGGAAGCCACGTCCTTCCAGAGCGTGCTGACGATCACTCCGGCAAATTCCACATGCTTTTCTTCCAACATTTTTACTAATTCCGGATCATCAACCCGGACCGTCTGAAACCCTTGGGGACTTTCCACTCCTTTGTCAGATTTCAGTTTTCCATGAATGACTTTGTCCGTAATGGAGACCTCAGCCACCTTATCTTCCTGAACCCAGGTTTTAAATTGACTGTAGGGCACCTCATCCATATGTTGGGCGGCAAAATACATTTCCTGGAGAATAATGAGTCCCCAGAACGCAATAATGAAATACCAAATAGAGACCCGATATTTTTTTTCCATATTTGCTATCCTAACCTCTATTCCTGTGTGACGCTGAATTGCATGAGATGAGCATAATCTTACTGTACCCAAGAATAAGAAATACGTCTATCGAAATGGGGCAAAATTCTTCACTGATTTCGTTTTTCCTGCCTAGCGGCAAACCTTGCCAACTCCTTCGTTCGGGCATTGGCCAGGAGTTGAAAAACCCCATGATCTCTTGCAAGTCAACATAATGTAAGGAACTTTCATCGTCCGGGCAGCTTCTCTCTTCTCAAGCATGATCGCCTCTTACGACCCTCAGCTATTATGGATTCTCCTGGCCGGCTTGCTGGTCGGAGGGACAATCGCATGGGTCATATGTTCCATTGTCTATCGAGGAAGGAAGATCCAAGCCTTACAAGAGACCGCCACCCGATTCGCCTCGGCTCAAGCCCAAACCGGAGAACTTCGGACCCAATTAGCCACCCTGCAGCAGGAACGTGATCGGGTCCATCAAGAATTTCGTCTGATGGAAGTGGCCAAAGTGTCAGCCGAAACGAACCTTGAAAATACGCAACGACACTTAGCCGAACAGCGGGCTTTGCTGGAGGATGCGAAATTGACCTTATCGGATACCTTTCGATCGTTAGCCTCGGAAGCCCTGGCAGGAAACAATAGGGGATTTCTGACTCTGGCCGAGGAAAAATTTAAAGCCCTCAAAGAAGAAGCGACGGCTTCCTTCGACCAACGCCACACCTCCATTGAATCCTTGTTGCAGCCGCTCACCGAATCCCTACGTACCTACCAAAAAGAATCTCAAGCATTAGAAGATAAGCGGCTTCGTGAACTCAGTGTCGTGGGAGAACAGTTACGCCAATTGGCCTCTTCCCAGGCCATCCTCCAGGCGGAAACATCTAAATTGGTCAATGCCTTGCGATCACCACAGGTTCGAGGACGCTGGGGGGAAATCGCGCTTCGAAGAACCGCTGAATTGGCCGGCATGTCAGCCAACTGTGATTTTTTTGAACAGGAAAGCGTCTCCACCGAAACAGGGCGGTTGCGTCCCGATATGATCGTCAGACTCCCGGCAGGAAGAGAGGTGGTGGTCGATTCCAAAGTTCCGCTCAATGCATTTTTAGATAGCCTGGAAACGCACACGGACGAAGATCGGGAAGCCGCCCTCAATCGGCATCTCGGGCAGGTGAAACGCCATATCAGTCAATTAGCCTCAAAAGAATATTGGGATCAATTTCCGGCCGCTCCGGAATTTGTGGTCTTATTTATCCCCAATGATTCGTTCTTAGCTGCCGCGGCAGAGCGGGACCCCTCCCTCGTCGAGTCGGCCTTAACGAAAAAAGTCGTCATCGCCACACCCACCACGTTCATTGCCTTATTGCGAGCCATTGCCTATGGATGGCGCCAGGAACAGGTGGCTGAAGGGGCCCAACGCATTAGCATCCTCGGACAGGAACTCGCTGATCGCCTGAGCACGCTGGCAGAGCATTTTGGGAGAATTGGACAAGCCTTGGGTCGGACCGTCGAATCCTATAATGCGACCGTCACCTCATTAGAAAATCGGATCTGGCCCACGGCCAGGAAATTTAAATCGCTCGGTATCAGCGCGAAAAAAGATCTTATGGACATCAAATGCGTAGAACACATGCCAAGGCCGCCTGGGGAAATGGAACTATCCCCAGAAGACCTTCGGCCAAAATCCTCATAAGTTGAGGAAACGATTTCTCTCCTGTTTCCTTCAATGAAAAGGCTATTCTCTTGTATAGGGTATTGAATGCAGTCCAGTGCCTTCTTTCTGTCTACATCTGGTCATTTCAATTGGGGCCGGTTTTGAGCAATGACATATTTGCGCTATTCTTTCTTAAGTAACCTGAAATTGGTATTATATCCCTAGTAACTCCAGGGTTTGGTTAGAGACTACTTCTATAATTAGAACGGATGAGGTATCGCACGTGAGACCAGGAATCACCAGCAGATTGGCAACAGATAGGGAAAATGGCCTGAAAGCAGTAAAGAAACAGTTGTCTGTCATGGTGGGATTGGGTGCGTGTCTTTTGATGATCCTGACTTTAGTGGCCCCTTCAACGTCATCCTGGGCCACCACAGGTGAAGGCTCGGCACCTCTCTCCAAATTCTTAGAAATTCCACTGGAAGGTAAAAGCATCCCTGGTAAACTCAGATTCCCTCTCTACGAGCAGAATGCTGTTCAATATTTCAGCGCCGGATTAGGTAAAGAGGAACGGAGCCTGTCCTACCCACCCTATTCCCTTAAATTGATCTTTGTAAAAGGTGAACGCGCTTTCCTGGCTGGCGTGGCAGTTGAAGTGATCAACTCAGAGCAGACGACGCTCGTGTCTATTCCGGGTGAGGAGGTACAAGGTCCTTGGTTGTTTCTGAACCTTGCTCCGGGAAAATATTTGGTCAAAGCCACCGATTCAAGTGGGACCACTATTGAAAAAAGCATTACCCTCTCAGGAGGAAAGACCACACCCGTTCACTTTCGCTGGCAGTAGGACGGTTTTTCGCCTCCGGG
>JBDSHB010000432.1:0-6501 GCA_039918695.1 Nitrospirales bacterium
TGGGTGTCCTGGATGTTGTAAAAATTATGTCTGCTGTTTCCTATGCCGAAGTCTGTCGCCTGCAGGCAGAGGCCAACGCACTCCTCCTGCTTGGGTTGATTCCCATGAAAGGATATGAGTTATGCGGGAGTAAGGTCTTTTCCTACCTGAAGGCAGGCCGTCCGATTATCGGAATCCTCCCGGAGGATGAAATGAAAACCGTTCTGCATCGGGTAGGGGTGAGGACAATAGCGGATATTGATTCGCCCTCCGAGATTGCCACTGTGTTTCGCCAGGTGCTTGAGGCATGGCGTGAGGGCACGCTATCTTCATTTGTTCCTGATAGAAAAAGCAGCGAAACGTATTCGGCTAAGCAACAGACCCTGGCTCTCGTTCGTGCCCTTGAGGGAGCACCTCCGGTTGACCCGTTTGTCCCTGGCTTGGTGGAAATCCCACCTAGTTTACAGGGAGATATTGGAAAAGCTGGATGGGTTTAAGGGGACAGGTGAGACAATGTATACCTGAAAGCTCACATATAGGACGGACATCTCGTGTGTCATTTTTTTATTCCTGCTGCAAGCATTTTCAGGCCTAGAAGGAAGAACAATGTATTTCTGTATTCGTGACGACGATACGAATTTCTTTACGACGCCTGATGACCTAGAGCATGCATATGGGGAGATTAGCCGATGGGGGCCCATTTCTTTGGCCATCATTCCTTTTTGTCGTCCCGGAACTAATAGAGCGGTTTCTGAACATGTCCGGGATCGGCTGTCTATCCATCCATTGCACAAAAATCGATCGCTTGTGGAATATCTCCGCGATGGGATTGCTCAAGGTCGTTTTGAAGCGATGCTCCATGGATTTCATCATGATGAGGAGCATGGTAAACCGGAATTTGCCCAGGGATCCGATTTAGCTAGGCGGGTCATGGATGGACGAAAATATTTGGAAGATCTCTTAGGCGCCAGTATTCGGGTTTTTGTCCCACCTCACAACACAATCGGACGCGAAGGACTACGTGCCCTTGCCCGGGAGGGACTGCACTTGGGAGGGGTCGCCGGGCTCCGGGGCGGGTGGCCGCTTACTTCACTGAAAACCTGGTTGCTGTGGTGGAGACTCTATCATTGGCGGAAAAGCGGAGGATTGGGTATTCCCTGGATCCTGGATCTGAAGGACCATTACGAGATTGCCGGTAATGCCGTGACTCCCCGATCTTCTCTTCAGCGAAATGAAATGATCTTCGACCATGCATTAACCAAGGATGGAGTCTTCTGTGCTGCGACACATTATTGGGAGTTGGATATGCCAAGTCTGGAATCAGGTGCCTTAACAGTCGGTGAGCAATTGAGAAAACTGATTGCGCGTGCTCAGTCTGATTCCCGAGTGGCTTGGCGGTCGGTTGGCGAGGTTGTGTCGGCTGGAATACCAAAAGTCTAAATGAAGTGACCTCGCTGCTCGTTATGTTAGGGTTCAGAAGACGATGCAACGAAAACTCTAATGTTCGAGGCTGACATGTATTTTTTCGCTGAGTTCCCCTATCACGGTGATCAATAGGTGTGGGACATCAAATGGTCATAGGGAGGAAAAATGCTCATGCAAAGCATAGATATCAGGCAGATTGAGGTATGTAAACGAAAGGGAATTCTTATCACTGAAGATAGTTATATTTTGGATTTTGGTTGTGGAGATGGCCATCGGGTCTATCAGCTTCTGGATTCCGGATATAAAAATTCTTTTGGATTCAATAAGGGCAACTATATGGACAAAGGAACTCCGATCAAATTGCGGCAGGAACAGGATCGGCAATTTTTTCGATTTACCGATAATGACACCATTCCCTTTCCTGATAATTATTTTGATTTAATAATTTCAGATCAAGTATTTGAACATGTCCTGCATCAACAAGAGGCGTTTAGTGAGATTTATCGGGTTTTAAACAATGGGGGAGTAAGTGTTCATGTGATACCTGCGAAATGGCAAATCATCGAACCTCACATTTTTGTTCCTTTCGGAGGTCTCATTAAAACATTTGTCTATTATTATTTTTGGGCCATGCTGGGAATTCGAAATAATTGGCAAAAAGGATTGTCGGTTAAAGAAACCGCCAAGCGTAATAATCTTTATGCCAAGGAAAATTTACATTACCTCAGTTGTCGTGAATATCAAACGATGATGTCGAAAATTCACTTTAAATATAGTTGGGAAGAGCTTGCCTATATGAAAGCGAGTTACAAAAGCAATATTCAAAAATTGGCGGCCATCTCCGAAAAAGTGCCTCTAGTTTGCAGTCTTATCCGGCATTTTTATCAACGGGTGTTATACCTTCAAAAATGAAATTCATCGCTGTTTACCTTGGCATGAAGGGTCCCGTTTTCGAAATTAGAAAGTTTATATCGGAGGGTTTGTCGTTGTGGTGGTACAAATGAGAAACAACTCTGGCCAAAGAGAAATTCTCGGGGCCGCAACGCCCGATGAGAATGTGGATATGTCAGCTCTGTGAGCGGGTGCTCTTACCGTCGGTATCCATTGAGAAGAATGAATTTATGTAGGGAGTCGGATTCGCAGATTGTTTGACGTTCAATGGGACAAGTTGTGTCGGTTAAATCATTATTAATTTGATATGTGTGGATTTGTCGCATTTTTACAGGATAAGCCGATTGTCGACCTGGTCCATGCCCGAGAAGCGCTCGAGACGATTGTCCACCGTGGCCCGGATGCGGCGGGGGAATGGCGGGAGCGCGACGTGTTGCTGCTTCATCGCCGGTTGTCGATCATTGATCTTGCCAACGGCTCGCAACCCATGCAAAGCAGGGACGGCCGCTATGTCATCGTATTTAATGGAGAAATTTATAATTTTCCCGAGTTGCGTGAACTTCTGGCTCACGAAGGAGTCGTATGCAAAACGCACTCCGATACCGAGGTCATTCTCGAAGGGTACGGCTGCTGGGGTGCGAGCATTGTCGAGCGGTTAAACGGAATTTTTGCCTTTATTATCTGGGATCGTCGTCGGTCTTTGGCCTTTGGAGCGCGTGATCGTCTTGGGATCAAACCGCTTTGCTGGGCGTTGCACCATGGGGCTTTAGTGGTCTCCTCAACAGTAGAACCATTTGGCGCCATAGAGGGGTTTGATCGAATCAACCTCGTGGCTGTGCGTGATCTCCTGGCATTCGATTACATTCATTCTCCGCGCACCATTTTCCAGGGTGTGCATAAGCTTGAGCCTGGATGCCGCTTCCAGTGGGAGATTGGCGCCGAGGCACCCGCGATTAGCCGGTACTGGAGTCCTCCAACCGGAAATCCTGAGTTGCCGGCTCCCGACGAATGGGAATTGGAAGCTCTGCTTGATCGCGCGGTGAAGCGCCAGATGATTAGTGATGTTCCGATCGGCGCATTTTTATCCGGAGGAATCGATTCATCCCTACTTGTGGCCTTCATGGCGCGGCACAGTCAAAAGCCCGTTCGGACTTTTTCCTGTTCGTTTACCGACAACAACGTGGATGAATCCGGAATTGCCGGCCTTGTTGCCCGTCAATTCGGCACTGACCACGTTGTGCTGCGGGCGGAAGAGGTTGGGCCGGATGAACTACTCGACCTCCTTTCCCGCCTGGATGAACCATTTGCGGATCCTGCCTTCATCCCGACCTATGCCCTATCGAAGATGACCGCCTCGCATCTCCGGGTTGCGCTTTCCGGCGACGGTGGAGATGAAGTCTTCGGTGGGTATCCCAAATACCTACTCGGTGAAAGACATTGGGAAGCATTGCCTCTGGCCTCCCTCCTTGACCGGGCCCTACGGCTTCTTCCTTGGAGGCCACGAGGCATGTCCTCTATCTATTGGCGGACTCTGTCATCGCAGGACCTCATTCGGTGGTCCTGGGCACGGTATGGAGATTTTCCTGCCTTTGGAAAGGACTTTCGGCAGGTGTTGGCTTCCGCATATCAGAATTCAGTCAAAGTTGATGAGTTCTTTGAACCGTGGGAAAGGCGAGCTAATCGATATGGCCGAAAATATGACCAGGATTTGCTCATGCGTACGGATCTGGAAACGTATTTGAGTGAAAATTGTCTTGTAAAGACCGATAGAGCGAGTATGTTGGCTTCCCTCGAAATCAGGGTACCCTACCTTGACGAAACAATTCTGGATCGTATCCTTCCTCTTCCCGCAAATAAAAAAATTGTTAATGGGGAGCTCAAGTCACTTCTCTTACCGATTGCCAGAAGAATCCTTCCTCGTGAGGTCTGGGATAGACCAAAGCAGGGCTTTCATGTTCCTCTTGATTCCTGGCTGGGCCGAGCCTGGCGGCCGGCGGTGGAAGCCGCGCTCGATTGGGGAGAAACCAATCTCGATCTTTTTCATTACCCGTATCTTCGTCACCTTCACAAGATCAGTATCTCCGGTGGCACGATAGGGCGAGAACTGTGGAACCCGTTTGTCTTCCTGGCTTGGATGATGAAACGCTCCTGCAAAATATAGAAAGAGCCGCCAAGTCACATATAGGATACGGGATTTTACCATTCAGGCATTGAACGAACAGGTGATGACCCGGTGGGGCCAGCACTAAGATGTCAGTGTTAGCCACCGGCGAAGGAGCTGTGCCGGGGTGGTGAAGCCAAAAGTGTTTTCTTTAACTCGACTTTGCGAAATACCGAAATGTTATGAAAGTCGTATTTCTCAACGACGGGATCTTTGAGTATGCCAGGGGTCTGTCCGCAAGTGGTGGTGGAGCCGAACGACAGCAATGGCTTTTGGCCAGAGCCTTAGTCGCTGCCGGGTGGAAGGTCACCGTCGGTGTCCGGGAATTGCTGGATTCCGGAGCGAGTTTAACCATCGACGGAGTCAATTTTGTTGGCCTAAGAAAAGGCCAAATTCTTCTATCCTGGTATCATTTTTTGAAATCCGAGCGGCCGGACTGGTGGTATTGGCGATGTGCGTACCATTTGTGGGGCCCGGCTGTGGAAATAGCCAAACTTGTAGGAGTACGCACGATTTTTGCTGCGGCCTTCGATACGGATGTTCAGGTCCGTCGCGCCCTGGTCTTTCGCTCTCGTTGGTGGCCCCTGTATGCCTGGGGACTGATGCGAGCAGATAGGATCTTTCTTCAGCATGGGGGTCAGTTTTCCGCCCTTCCCGCAAAATGGAGAGTGAAAGCCCATATTGTTCCAAGTATCGCCGGTCTTTCCGCAACGGTGAAACCTCATTCGATGCGCAGAAAGTATGTGGCATGGGTAGGGATGTTGCGCGAGCCCAAGCGCCCGGATCTGCTGATTGAGATTGCTCAACAGGCGTCGGATATTCAGTTTATCGTTTGTGGAGGACCAACGACACATCGATCCCAAATTGGCTATGGTGACAATATGGTGCGAAGGCTTCGTTCTTTACCAAATGTAGAATTTCTTGGGCCAATTTCTCCTGAAAAAGCTCAGGAAGTCATCCAGGAGGCAGCCATGCTGCTTTCAACCTCTGAGGGGGAAGGATTCCCAAATACCTTCTTGCAAGCCTGGTCGAGTGGCACTCCCGTTGTCAGCTTAATGATTGATCCGGACTCGGTTATTGAGCGGGCAGGCTTAGGAGTTGTGTCTGGAAAAATTGAGACTATAGGAAAAGATATATGCGCCCTGATGGAATCGGATCATCAACGAGAGGAAATGGCGTTGCGTGCAAGAAAACACATAGTCGAGAATCATAGTGAGTCGGTCGTCGTAAGAGCCTTTAATTATGCTGTAGGTAATAATTGCGCGATTTAATGATTCAGACATTGGCCGAACAAATTGTGACTGCCGTATCCCTCAACAAGCCTGTCATCCTGAGCCAATGGCGAAGGATCCGTGCCCAGGTCAAAAAGCGCCAAGACTTTGCGGGATCTTTTGTTTTTCCTTAGGAGGACTTGTATTGGGAACCCATCCCCATCGCAGTCATTCCCGACATGTGTTATCGGGAATCCATCTTGGCCTTTTTCGGATGGATCCCCGTTGACTAATTACGGGGATGACGAAAGAGCGAGAACGTGACAACCAACGAATTCATCAGACATTGTCTGACACATGAAGTTCGATTTTTTACAAATGAGTGTCGGGATTGGGATCAGAAACGATAACCAGATTGCTCTGTGGACTGACCAACTTTTCCTTTTGCAAGCACTAGGGCAGGAGACACATGCTTCGCTTGAAGAGTTTGATAGTCAATGTAGTGGTTGTGTTCTTAGCTATCTTCATTGTGGGTGTTGTCTTGGAAGTTGTACTAGCGGTCATGCAGATCAATCAAAAATCTCACGTGCGCCTGGTTCCGGGTAAAGGCGTGACGTATATTCCTGGTGCCTACTATCGGCACACAAAGGAAGGATTCTCACAAGGCTATTTTAATTCCCATGGATTTCGAGACTACGAGCGAACGTACGAGAAGCCGGAAGGCACCTTTAGAATTCTCATATTTGGTGATTCCTATGTAGAAGCACTGCAGGTTCCACTTAAAGCCAGCTTTCCTGCTTTACTTGAGAAAGAACGCAAAGCCGGTTCTTCTGC
>JBDSHB010000433.1:0-4736 GCA_039918695.1 Nitrospirales bacterium
GCCCTGTTTTCCGCTGACATGTCCATTAGCACCCGGCCGGTTCCGTTCCGCACTCGGAACGATTTGAATAGGGAAAATGCTGGCAAGCAGCAGGCAAACGACAAACAGGATTTTCCAGGAGACCGAAGGCAGGGGTGGGGTCGACGTGCGCATCAGGGGTAGAGCCGATTATGAGGAACTTGGCTGAGCAATTCTTCTACACGCCGGTTAAAAGGACAAAAGGGATCCATGCATAGGATGGTTTCTTCCCAGTACCCGTTCAGTTTGAGATAAGTCCAATCTACAGTATACGACCGATTTTTAGCACGGGCAAATCGGATGAAATCTCCTCGCACTTTTGCGCGTGTGGTTTGAGGAGGAATTGTTTTTGCCTGTTCAATCGCGTCCTCATCGATCATTTTTCGAATGTGATTACGGTCAGCTAAGAGATGAAACAGGCTTCGTTGTCGGTTAATGTCATGATATTGCAAATCCATCATGCCTAACCGGGGGTCGTCCCATCCACAAGATTTGTTGGCCATGTAATTTTCGAGAAGCCATTGTTTGGTGATCCAGTCGATTTCGCGGACGAGTGACATGGGGGACGTTTTCAGCATCTTCAACACTCGACCCCATTCATAATGCACCTCTGCCATGATTTTGTTGGGAGGTTGCAAGGCTAAATATTCACCCGCCCGTTCCCAGAATGTCTGTTGAATCTCCAATGCGGTCAGGCTGCTCCCATCTTCAAGCTTGACCGTTTTTTTCAGAGTGGGATCCCGGGAGATATCTCGAATCGCTTTAACAGGTTCTTCTAACTCAATATGAGGAATGGTGAACCCGTCTTCGATCATTGAGAGGACGATCATGGCTGTCCCCACCTTTAAGTAGGTAGAAAACTCAGACATATTGGAATCGCCGAGAATGATATGTAGTCGACGGTATTTCTCGGCATCAGCATGAGGCTCGTCGCGTGTGTTGATAATGCTTCGGGAAGACGTCGTAGAGGAAGAAGTTTTTTCATGGATATGTTGGGCGCGTTGTGAGATGAAATACTGAGACTTCCCGGATACTTTCAATATTTTTCCGGCCCCAGAAAAAACTTGACGAGTGACGAAAAAGGGGATGAGTTGTTCGCTGACTTTCCAGAAATCCACATCCCGGCGCATGAGGAAATTTTCATGGCACCCATAGGTGTTGCCGAGGGAATCCGTATTGTTCTTGAAGATAAAAATCTCGCCGGATAGTCCTTCTTCGCGCAGGCGCTCTTCAGCAATGGGCAGGCAACTTTCCAAGATCCGCTCACCGGCTTTGTCGTGGATGATCAGATCAAGCAGATCGTCGCATTCGGGTGTGGAGTATTCTGGATGGCAGCCCGTGTCCTGGTAAAACCGCGCCCCATTCGTGAGGAAGGCATTGGAGGGCCAGCTATTGGGGATGAGTCCTTCAAAAATGTACCCGAGGATTTTTTCTATGGGAAGGTAGACCCGGCCATTGGGGGAAAATGTCAGACCGTATTCACTCTCAAGGCCAACAATGCGTTTCATCATACCCGGCCCGTCCCTCCCCGAAGGCTTTCTCAGGACATATTATGGCATGTCCTCCACCGGCCTCCTTCTCGTATAAAGGACCTACCCGCCAATCTATAGAAATCCTCCTCGAGTTGTTCGGTCTTGCGGAATAGGCCTTCTTAAGATTTTCGATCTTTCACTTTCCGTGTTGGGAAATAAATCATGGTGGAAAACATGAGGATTACTTCACTGAATCTCATACTCAGAATACACCCAGATCAGTCAATGATCAACTGAGTGAGGCGGAGCAAAACAGGAGGTGTTACGACAGAATTTGAGAGGCTTCGATGATCGGGACCCGGCGAAACCTTCTACCAATTCTCGTACGGTCCAGGAGTGCGACTTCCAAGCCTTCCAAGTTTGTTCGAGAGTCAGCCCCCTGTTCAAAGGCATGTTGGCAGAGCGTTAAGGCTTCTTTTAGGGACGGGCAGGTTTCCGGAATTTCTTTTCTGAGGAGGGTCAGGATTGTTTCGGATCGTCCCCCAATAGCGGTGAATTTCCGTTCATCCACAATACTCCCATCAAAGGAGATGCGGTATAATTCATTGCGCTCGGGTGTCTCGCCGACTTGGGCCAAGAGTAATTCCACTTCGTAAGGTTTCATTTCCTGGCTAAAGAGCGTGCCGAGAATTTGTGAATAGCCATTTGCAAGGGATCGTGCCGTCACATCTTCGCGACTATACATCATGCCTTTGACGTCCGCATGTTGAATGCCGGCTTTCCGGAGATTCTCAAATTCACTGTATCTCCCCGCGCCGGAAAATGCGATGCTGTCATAGATCTCAGAAATTTTAAACAGAGAGGCGCTGGGGTTATCGGCGACAAACAGCACTCCATCCGAATATTCCATGGCGATGATAGATCGACCTTTGGCAATGCCTTTCTTGGCATACTCCGCGCGGTCCTGCATCATTTGTTCGGGTGAAACGTAATAGGGCAGGGCCACTGTTTAAGTCTCCTGTTTTTGGTTCACTAATGCTTCGCACAATGCAGCCAATTGGGTGTCTTCCACATCCCGAACTCCCTGGGGATCAACTAATTTGACGGTCGGGAAGATCCGTCTGACCAGATCCGGCCCCCCGGTCCCGACATCTTCATCTGCGGCATTGAGTAGGGCTCGAAGGGCTACTTTCACCGCAGCGTCTTCCGGTAAGTTTTTCCGGAAATATTCTTTTAGGGTCGATCGTGCATCTTTTCCGCCTGAGCCGACTGCGTGAAACTCCGTGTCCTCGTATCGTCCTCCCGTAATGTCATATTTGAAGAGCCGACCAACCTCTCGTTTGTGGTCATAGCCGACAAATAGGGGAATGACCACGAGTCCATGCAAGACCATGGGGAAATTGGCCTTCACCATATGCCCCAGCCTGTTGGCTTTTCCTTCGCACGTTAAGGGTTGTCCGTCAAGTTTCTCATAATGTTCCAGCTCGATTCGGAACAGTTTGGCCATTTCCACGCAGGGCCCTGCAGCCCCTGCAATAGCCATGGCGGAATAGGCATCGGTTTGAAAGACCTTTTCCATTCGATTCGCGGCGATTTGAAATCCTTCGGTTGCGCGACGGTCTCCGGCGATGAGGACGCCATTATCATAGGTGAAGGCGAGAACCGTTGTACCGTGTGGCCAGGGAAAATGATTGGTGGCCATCAAAGAGGCGTCTGTTTGGCCTTGTTGGGGGAGTGAGGTTTTCCATCGCTCCATGGGGAGTAATTCGGGTCGTTGCGAGGTGAGGTATTGGTAAAAACTGGAACACGGGTCAGCTGAAAAGTTAGGAAAGGGGATGTCTTTAGAATTCATGTGACCTCAATGGTACCTTGCCGATTGGGTTCTCTGTTTCATTCAGGACTTCACGAGTCGGGATAATAACTGATCCACGGAGGTAATGTCCTTAAACAATTCTTGCGTGAGCTGTTGGGTGCCTCGATACGGATCCATCAGTGGAATACGCTTAATCGTGGAATTTCCCGAATGAAGGAGGACGGACGTCCAACTCATGCCGTACACCTGGTCTGGCAGGTGTTTTAAGCATTGACCACGAAAAAAAGCCCGTGTGAAAGCCGGTGCAGTTTTCCGCGCCCGTTCGACTTCCTGATCGAGAGTCAGACGTTCTATTTGGCCTGTTCGCTCCAAGGTATAGTACAGCCCTTTGGTTGGTCGTACGTCGTGATACTGTAAGTCCATCATAGCCACTCTGGGATCTTTCCATGAGCACTGTTTGCGATCCATGTAGGATTGAATTAATGCGTGTTTGGCGACCCAATCTACTTCTCGCCGAAGCTCAAAGGGATCACGCTCCAAGGTATCCAGGGTGGATTCCCAGCGGACAAGCACCTCTTTGGTGATAGGGGAGACCTCTCTGGTTCGATAGAAGTCATGGGCTGATTGCAGAAAGGCCCGCTGAATAGCGATGGCGGTGGTGTGTTGCCCATTGTGTAACGGAAGCGAAATTTTCACGGTCAGATCTCGTGATACGGCCTTGATGGCCTTGACGGGATCGGTCAATTCAATATGAGGGAGGGATCCTCGTTGTTCCAGCATTTCCATGATAATGGCAGTGGTGCCGACTTTTAAGAAGGTGGATACTTCGGACATATTGGCATCACCCACGATGACGTGAAGGCGTCGGTAGTCGGCTTGATGGGCATGGGGTTCATCACGGGTATTTATGATAGGACGGTTGACCATCGTATTGAGATCCAGAAGACATTCAAAAAAATCTGCCCGCTGTGAAATTTGATAGGGAATAGGATCTGAACCATTTTCTGATCCGACTTTCCCTGCGCCACAAAAGATGGGGCGGGAAACAAAGAAGGGGAGTAGGACGTTGGCTACCTGCTCGAATGGGATCCGGCGGGACAAGATATAATTTTCGTGGTATCCGAAACTGTTTCCTTTTCCGTCTGAGTTGTTGCGGTAAACCAGAAAGTTTTCCTCTCCCATACTGTGGTTCAGGCTGGCCAGACATTCAGCCACAATGTGGTCCCCGGCACGTTCATAGGCCACCACCTCCCGGGGATTGCTGCATTCGGGGGTGGAATATTCCGGGTGAGCCCCATCGACGTAGAGGCGGCCGGCATTCGGCAATACTTTATTGAGTTGACGATTATAGGTCGCGCTTGGTCGTTCGGGTTCGCCTTCGACCGGAAAGCCTCGAGCATCCAGGAAGGGATTTTCGCTCTCGTAATCCCATA
>JBDSHB010000434.1:0-8581 GCA_039918695.1 Nitrospirales bacterium
GGGGCCAACGTGACCGTGGATCGGGCAACATTTGGCAGCACCGTGATTAAGCGGGGCACAAAGATCGACAACCAGGTGCAGATCGCACACAACGTGGTAATCGGGGAAGACTGTATTCTCGTCGCACAGGTGGGGATTGCGGGCAGTACCGTCTTAGGCCGCCACGTCATGGTGGGTGGCCAGGCCGGCCTGGTGGATCATGTCACCATCGGTGATCAGGTGAAAATTGCGGCGGGCTCGGGGGTGACCAAGGATGTGAAATCCGGTCAGATTGTAGGTGGGCGGCCGGCGGTCGAACATGGCATCTGGCGACGGTCACAGGTCATTCAATACCAACTCCCCGAATTACGCAAGGAACTGCGGGCTCTTCAAAAGCAGGTCAAACATCTTGAATCGCTTCTCACGGCCCAATCTCCATCCAAGCCAGAACGTGTCAAGAGTCCCTCACCCTCCAAGCCCTGATCCGGCATAGCAGACCCAGGACTCAACAGCAGTAAGGGCTTCATTTCTTTTTACGTTCCGGCAGCAACACCACCCCTTTCCAAAAAAACAACTTTGCCCAGAAATAGCCTGCCCAGGGCAAGGCAAACGCGGCGACCGGCTCCATAAAACCCGTGGCCACGGCTAATCCGGAAAGACCAAAAAACATCACGATCCCCAGAAGGTACCCGAGCGGAACGAACCCACGACCGCGATGCTCAATATCATGCTCGGTGATGGCCTTCTTTGCCTTACGGACGGACCGTTGGCTATAGGCTTTCATGCGATTGGCAAAATGTCCTGGAAACTCTCGCAAAAGATACTGTTGGTATTTGGTTTGAGCGATTCCCACAAGCACTCCGGCTATGATGAGTGCCGAGCTGTAGGTAAACGTCTCCCATCCATACGTTCCTGCCCAGAATTGAAAGCCTAAGGCGATCACTCCGACGACGATCGAAATCAATCCCAACAAACTGGCAGGAAGCAGGATATTGGTCCGGACAAACTCCTGGGCTTTATCCGTGTCGTCCTCATGACGTTTTGCCGTGATCATTTTAGGCATAGGTTTATCTCCATATCATTTCGTTTTCTAGGAGCATGTCGGACTTGATGGATCGAGAGCGAAAAGGTCAATGTGGCTGAGGGAACCTAGACTTTGGCTAATTCGCCAGTCCATAGTCGGCCTCTGGTTCAGAAAAGCGGCGGAATAAGGATCAGGCAGACACACTTGCACCCCATTCACCCTCAGTCCGACCGGCTCTTAATCAGAAGATGTTGGTCCTGTCTCAGGAACTGCCTCATCCAACCCATCTTCTTCGGCATCGGGAATACGATAGCGCTCACTCAACCATCCATCCAAATCCAACAATTGGCATCGCTTGGAACAAAAGGGTCGAAAGGCATTGCCCTCCCATTGTTCCACGTGGCCACATATCGGACATTTCGCGGTCATTTCGTTTTTCCCGAGGGAGTATTGAACAATGCCACTAATGCTGTTCTGTCACTCATCTAGTGATAAAAAGACACATGATGAGGAATAATCATCGGTCCTCCCGACCCACACGGAAACTGAATCCATGCCTGCACTCATACGCCGCAGACCACGAGCACCTACAAGACCGATGTATGCGATACCCTGTTAGACATGAAATTGGGCTTCATACAAACCGGCGTACAAGCCCCCTCTCGCCAGTAGGGTCGCATGATCGCCTTCCTCAACAATCTGTCCATGTTCAAAAACGACAATTCGATCCACAGCTTGCAGAGTCGACAGCCGATGGGCGACGATAAATGTCGTCCGTCCGCGCATGAGCTCATCCATGGCAATTCGAATATCGACTTCCGTTTCCGTGTCAATATTCGAGGTGGCTTCATCCATGACCACAATGGGTGGATCTTTGAGCAACACCCGGGCAATGGCGATACGCTGTTTTTGCCCAACCGACAATTTCACTCCACGTTCCCCAATCCAGGTGTCATATCCGTCAGGAAGCGCTTGAATAAATTCATGCGCTTGCGCAGCCCGCGCCACAGCTTCTATCTGATCGTGCGATGCCGACAAGTCTCCATACGCAAGGTTGGTTCGCACCGTGCCATTAAACAAAAATGGCTCCTGCTGGACAAAGCCGATTTGTTCACGAAGATAGAATAACGGGAGATGACGAATATCGTATCCATCCAACTCAATCGCACCCTCCCCCACATCGTAATACCGGAAGAGAAGTTTCATGAGCGTGCTTTTCCCCACACCGCTCGGCCCGACTAACGCCACATGCTCCCCCGGCTCCACCACCAGTGAAAGATGTTGATAGACCGGTCTCCCGGGCCGATAAGAAAATTCCATATCCTTCCATTCGACTTTACCCGACAACCTGGGTTGAGCCAGGCGAAGATGCCCATGGTCGGGAACGGCAGGCTCCGCATCTAAGATGTCGAACACCCGTTCACTGGCAGCCAGGGCATGCTGCAATAAATGATTGACGGAATGGATTTGATTGACCGGGGTATAAAACAATACGAGGTACGACAAAAACATGACCAATTCACCTGTGGAAAGACGACCGGCTACCACTTCGCCCGCGCCATACCACACAATCAAGATGGTTCCCAGGCTTCCGATGAAAATCATTCCCGGAGAATAAATCGCCCATAAATACATCGCTTTCAGGTTCGCTTGGCTGTAGTCATGACTCATGTCCTGAAAACGGGTCTGCTCGTAGGGTTGTCGATTGAATCCCATGGTTTCCCGAATCCCCGACAAGGAATCCTGCAGATAGCCATTGAGCTCAGCGGCCTGCTGACGAATATCGTGATAATACCGATGGACCCGGCGGGTAAACGCCACGCCTCCGATGATGAGTATCGGAATCGGGAGTAGAACGAGAAGGGCCATTTTCCAGTTCAGCATAAATAAAATAGTGGTAATGCCGACCAGGGTCAAAGTAGCCGTCAACATGCCCTCAAGCCCATCAATGAAAATTCGTTGCACGTGTTCCGTATCATTCACGACACGCGACATGATTTCACCCGTCGATCGATTTTCATAATACGTCAACGACAACCGTTGCAGGGCCGCAAACACCTGTTGACGGAGTCGATGCACCACCCGTTGCTCTAGAGTGTTATTAAAGCGGATGCGGAGGGAATTACACAGATTCTTCAGTCCATAGGCCAGGAGTAATCCAACGAGCACCCAGGTCAGGGTATCCATATTTTTTGCGGGAATGACGTCATCAATCACAACTTTGATGAGCCAAGGGGGAAGCAGTTCCAGTGCCGTCGTCACACCGGCAAAGAAGAAGGTGACGCACACGAGCCCCCGATACGGGGCCAGGTACGATAGGACTCGGAGGAGGGTTTTCACAGGAAATTTAGAAACCTTTTTCGTCGACAGATGGCGTGATCCTCATGGGAATCACGGAAACACAGTCGTGGACACTCGTGGAATTGAGGAGCAGAAAACGCTCGACGGTCAGCTCTTTCAAGCAGGGATTAAATCACCGGGGCGGATTCTTCGCGCCAATAGGTATCAAACTCTTCCAACTGGGTCAGGGTCGACATGTCGGCCATCCGATCAATGAACAATTTTCCGATGAGGTGGTCCATTTCATGCTGGATGCACACAGCATAGAGTCCGTTCGCCTCGAAGTCCTGGAGCACTCCCTGTCGATCATAGGCCTGCACACGAATCATGGACGGCCGGACCACCTTGCCTCGCATGTTATCAACACTGAGACATCCTTCCCACATTTCACTTTGGGAGGGGCTATAAAACACAATTTTAGGATTAATGAGGACGGTCATCGGAATGCCATCCTTCCCCTCACATTCCATCACGACAATCTGCTCCAAATGTGCGACCTGCGGGGCGGCTAACCCAATTCCCTCATAATGAACCATCGTTTCAAACATATCATCAAGGAACTCCTGGATTCGTCGACTCCCGATTGATGCGGGATCGACTGGCTTGGCCTGTTGCCGGAGAACCGGGTTGCCGATTTTTGCTATAGGTAATACTGCCATCAACCTGACTCCTTTTCTCGATCTTCTACGTCTTTCGTCTCATGAAATCGCACGTTTTCGACCACCGTCCGACACGGCCCTAGACTCTCGTTCGGTTATTCAGGAATCGCTGTTAACTGACATTCAGGTCTGCAGGTGATCGAGGGGGTTTTGTGGATGGCGGTGTCTCGTCGAATCGTTCCTGATTCTCTTCCAACCAAGACCACCATTCATTCATCCATTCCTTCCTGTCTTCAGGTGTGGAAGCTTCCCAATCATGGATTGAACCGCTGAATCTGGTGAGAATCCAGAAAGAATCCCGCGCCGTGATTGACACATATTGCTCTGGATCTGAAATGGCACTGATAATAAAAGGCAGCACTTCCTTCCGATGCACCCTCCGTGACTCAAACACTGCCGTATTCCGAATCGTAGAATTGGGGTCCTTCACCATCACCTCTATGGCCGGAATAACCTGGTTGGGATCCAATCGTGTCGCCACACGCAATGCATGGGACCGGATCCGGGACTCTTCATCCGAATTTATTGCGACCTCCAGTAAGCCCTGGACTGCGGAGGGATCATTGATCATCGACAGCGTTTCCACCGCATTGAACCGGACTCTGGACACCGGCACCTTGAGCGCTTTGACTAAATACGGGATCGAATGTTTCCCAAAATAGACAAACTCTCCGATGGCCCAGAATTCCTGACGGCCCTCAAGCAGCGGAATAAGTGCTTCCAGACGCTCCCCATCCTGGGTCGTTAAGCTTTCAGGGGGTGGCGTGGCCTCTACCCCCCTTGATTCTGGCGGAGGAGGAGGCTCATAGGGCATTTGCGTCAGGTAGAGAGGGAAACGACTTGTTCCTGGTTCTTCCGCCCACAGCGGAGCGCCAGCCAGAAAAAAGGCCACGACCACCCAACATATTGTCTGTGACGAAATTATCATTCGCTGCATCATGGACTTCCCTTTCGTGAATCCTCGTATATGAAACTTAGCAATCATGCAGTTTAGTAGCAGATGGCTAAAAGGGTCAAGCCAAGACTATTGCACTTTCAGCTCTGTCCACGCTCGATCATAATAACGAATGGCCTCCTGGACATCTTCCAACCACTCCATCCGGGTCAGCATATCACTTGGCGGGTACACCGCTGTATTCGTGCGAATTTCTGCCGACAGACGATCCCGAACATGTCGATTGGCTGAGGCAAATAATAGTCGCTGCGATGTGGCAAGCGCCACCTCTTCATCTAAAAGATAATTGATAAAATCCATCGCGAGCACTTGTTGACGGGAACTGGCCAAGACCGCCAGACAATCCGTCCACATCATCCCTCCTTCCTGGGGAACGGCATACCGGATGGACGGGTGCTCACGCATCGCCCTGGCGATCGGCCCTCCCCAGGCATGCGCTAACACGACCTCCCCGGCCACGAGAAGTTGGTCAAACTGTTCACTCGTGTAGGCTTTGATCAATGGCTTTTGCTTCATCAACTTATGTTTGGCTTGTTGAATAGCCTGGGGATCGACACTATTGAGCGAGTAGCCTAATGTCTGGAGTGCCACCCCAAAGACTTCCCGTTCATCGTTCAGCATACTGATACGACCGGAAAATTTCGGATCCCATAAGGCCTCCCAACTGGTTGGCGGTTCCGTCACCACCTCCGAATTATACCCAATCCCAACCGTGCCCCATAAATAGGGAATGGCAAACCGGTTGGTGGGATCAAACGAGAGCTGTTGGAGGTGGGGCTCTAGATCTTGCACATGAGGAATCTTTGCCAGATCTAACTCAGCCAGCAACCCCAATCGTCCCATAATGCCGGCCATAAAATCAGAAGGCACCACCACATCATACCCGGTCATGCCGGTCTGCACTTTGGCTAATAACTCCTCATTGCTACTAAAGGTGTCCACTACCACGCGAACCCCCCTGGTCGCTTCGAATTTGGCCACCACCCCCGCATCCACATAGTCCGACCACGTAAAATAATAAAGAGTAGGGCGTTGAGAAGATTGTGATTCCGAGGATGTGGAAGATTCCGAACATCCTCCCGCCACCAAGAGAATCAAGAGCCCCACCCACTGACACAACATGTTCATGACTTGCAGCCCTTCATAAATACGAAGATTCAGACGAAGCCGGGGCGGACCGCTCCTGGAGGAACCAAGACAACCCCACGCACAGCATGGAGACCACCACCATGACCGCCGACAAGGCATTCACTTCGGGCGTCATCCCTGTTCTGATCATCGAAAACACTTTGAGTGGTAGTGTGGTTGAACCGGGACCGGAGACAAAAAATGTCACCACAAAGTCATCCAAAGATACGGTAAACGCTAACAGGCCTGCTCCCCAGATTGCCGGACGTAACAAGGGAAGCGTGATGCGGGTGAGCACATCCCAGGACGTCGCACCCAAATCACGCGCCGCGTCTTCCCATGCAGGGTCCAGCTTACGAAGACGGGCCCTGACAATGACGATGGTCAACGGGAGATTGAAGACCATATGTCCGATAATAATGGTACCAAACCCCAGATGGACCTGACACAAGACAAACACCATCAATAAGGCCACACCCAATAAAATTTCCGGTATTACCAGTGGTAGCAACAGGATGATGTCGACCCACGCCCTCTGCACCCCTTGACGGGTTTCCAGACCGATTGCTGTCCCTACTCCAAGAATAAGGGCCAATCCGGTTGATATTAATGCAATCACCACACTATTGACCGTCGCTTCGAGAATTGCCCGGTCCATGGCCAGTTTTTCGTACCACTGAAACGTGAACCCCTTCCACGCCACTCCCATCGTGGAGGCATTAAAGGACAGGCCGATCAGGATGACCACCGGCAGATATAGAAAGAGCATGACCAGCAGACTCATGAGGATGAAACTGCTTGGCATCCGCTTCATGACGGATCTTTTCCAACTGACGTCCGAGCTAACAAAAACCATATGAGAAGAACGCTTCCCATCAGCCCGAATGAGAGCGCTGATCCAAACGGCCAGTCGCGGGCGACCAGAAATTCTTGCTGGATGAAGGTCCCCAGCATCATGTTTCGTCCTCCACCCAATAAATACGGCGTAATAAAGGCACCGAGGGAAGGAATAAAGACCAACACCCCCCCGGCCAGAAAACCTGGGGCACTGAGAGGGAGCAGCACATGTCGAAACATCGCGCCCATGGACGCATATAAATCAAACGCCGCGTCTTCTAATTGGGGAGAGATGCGTTCTATGGCCGCCACCAGAGGAAGCACCATAAAGGGCAGATAGCCATAGACCAGTCCAACAAATACCGACACATCGGTGAACAATAAGGAAAGCGGTTCCTCCAGAAATCCCAACCTGATCAACAGACTATTCAGAATACCGTCCGCCCGAAAGATCAGTACCCACGCATAGGTGCGAACCAAAAAATTCGTCCAAAATGGAACCATCACAAGGGTCAGCAAGATAAGTTGCCAGGGCCGGGAAGTCCTTGCCAGGCAATAGGCTAAGGGAAACGCCACCACCGCACAAACCAAAGTCGTCAATCCCGCCAGGAGAAAAGATCGGAAAAATATGAGTCCCACGAGCGGATTGAACATACGTTGATAATTTTCCCAGGTCGCGATCCAGGAAATTCCCCCATATAATCCCCGGCTCGCCAGACTCACTCCGAAGACCAAGACCAGCGGGAGAAAAAAGAACAGGCCCAAAAAGAGGCCTGCCGAAACGAGGGACAGCTTGACAGGAAATGCGGAAGATGTGGCAAAACGATTGGTCAGCATGGAGGAGATTGAGCGGGCAAGACCAATCCCTCGTGTGCCCACCATTGCACGTACACCTGTTGACCAACGATCAAGGGACAGGCCTGTGCTTCGGCAATTGGCACGCGAGCCATCCAGATCGCCTCGTCCCGAAGCCGAACCTGGTACACCACTTCATTCCCGGAAAAGGCAACGTGGTGCACGATCGCCTGAAGCCTATTGTCATATCGGTTGGCGGACACGTCAGAGGACACATGCACGCGTTCGGGGCGAACCATGACCGTGACGGCCCCCTGGAGAGAATCATGTGGGGAGCACGTGACCATGACGGGTGACAAGACATTCTGTTCAACCCGACACAACCCACCCTCATATCTGGCAATGGTGCCCGACAACACATTGGAAAGCCCGATAAACTGAGCCACAGTCGAAGATACCGGGTGATCATAGATCTCCTGAGGCGTTCCCACCTGCAACAACTTCCCGCCGTGCATGACCGCGATTCGATCCGAGAGCATGAGGGCTTCATCCTGCTGATGGGTCACGCAAATAAATGTCGCCTTCACCTCACGTTGTAACCGCTTCAGTTCTCCCTGCATTTCCTGGCGTAGCTGCTGATCCAAGGCGGCCAAGGGCTCATCCAACAGCAGGACGACTGGACGATTCACTAAGGCTCGTGCAAGCGCCACCCGTTGTTGCTCCCCTCCGGACAATTGCCCTGGAAGTCGCTTCTCCTTTCCTTGCAAACGAACCAGAGCCAACATGTGAGTCACCGCCTTTTGAATATTGGCCTGGCGTTCTCCTTTCATTTGTAGGCCGAAGGCCACATTCTCAAACACGGAC